>NZ_JBSFDF010000053.1:0-58959 GCF_053593795.1 Streptomyces sp. NPDC002104
GACCCCCTCTTCTCGCTCCGCTCTGTCCACCCTCGCTCTCGTCGTCCACAGGGCGGTCGCTGCGCTCCCTTCGCCCACGCGGAGCGTGGGCGCCTCCCTCCGCTGCGCTCCTGGAGGCAGTGGGGCCGGCCGCTGCGCGCCCGGCTGGGCCGCGCATCGCGCGGCCCGTGCCGCTGGGGTGTGGTGGTGTGGGTTGGTGGGGCCTCCAGTGGGGGAGTTGGGGGAGCGCGGGGCGCTCCCGGCGGGTCCGCTGTGCTCCCCCGCCTGACGGTCCTTCCGGCTGCGCCTCCAGTCCCTTGGGGCCCGCTGGCGCGGGCCGGGCTGGCTGCGAGGGGTGGGGGTCGCCCGTTCGTGTGGGTTCTAGTGTACCGCGTGCATCGGGTTGATGCAGCATGTACCGTTGGCGGAAACATGGGACACCCCCCAACCACTTGGACGGGGCGCGGCTTTTGATGCAAGGTCAGCGCAGGAATTCGGTTTCCTCCACTCACGCGAGGAATAAGGAATCGGGAAGCTGCGGACCCGAGCCACAGAACGGTACCTCAGATATGGGAAAGGCTGAATTCCGGCGTGCGGAGGTACCGGAGCCGAGTGGCCCCCTGGGGCCGGGCGGCGGAACCGCCCACCGGCACCGGCCGCGCTTCCTCGCTTTTGAGCGTCAGGGCCGGTACCACCCGAGACGCAGCTCCGCTGGTGCCGCCTACGGTCCGAACCTGAGCCGTGGAGCCGCACGCGAAGCCGCCCGAGCCACCACGTCCCAGCCCCGGGACGGGCGCGCGCGAGGCCGGACACGCCCGGCTCGCCGCTGCTGCCAGCTCGGTGACACCGAGGCCGGCGCCCGCCCGACGGGCCCGGAGGGTGTCTTACAGACACCTAAGAGTGCTCACGGCCTCAAAACGCGTTGACCTGCGGAAACGTCAAACGGCGTGTTCTAGATCTCCAGAACAAAGGGGGGTCGGTTTGTTCTGGAGATCTAGAACAAACTCCGGGCGTGTCGAGACGGCGCAGCGACCCGCTGGAGGCAGGCCGTGTTCTACCCCTCTGAAACAAGACGGTTCCCCTAGTGGTACCGTTCGGCCCGTACTCGATGATCTTCCTGGAGGCTTTGATGGAGCAGCTGCCGGTCGTTCGGCCCGGCCAGCGCGTTGTCGCCCGGTCGGACGGCAAGGGCGGCATGGTCGTCAGTGTCGAGAAGATCCAGGGCCGCGAGTTCGCGGTCAGCGCGGAGGTCAAGGGCTACGTCCTGGACGCCCGGCTGCTGATGGACGTCCTGGGCAGCCTGAAGATGCCGGGCAGCTGGTTCCAGGTGTGGTGCAAGCTCGTGGCCGCGCAGGATCCGGCGTACCACGGCGTCGACCGGACGAAGGCGCCGCGTGGGTACGTCCGGATCAACCAGCGCGACCTCCAGCAGCTGTGCAGCCTGTCTGCTGCCTCGGTGAGCGAGCCCGCGCAGTTCTTCCACCAGATCGGCTGGATGCGGACCGCGAAGCCCGGCGTGCTCCAGCTGAACCCGTGGCTCACGGTGGCCGGCACCTCCGCCGAGCAGGAGCAGTGGCAGAAGGAGTGGAACGCCGCCGAGGGTCCGGCCTGCATCATCCCGGCCCCGGACTACCCCGCCGAGTGGCGCGCCGAGCGGGCGAAGGCGAAGAAGGCAGCCGAGATCGCCCGCCGCAGCGAGAAGGTCGTGACGCTGTCGCGCCGCCGACTGCCTGCCCGGAAGGCGAGCGCGTGACGCGCACGGGCATATCCTCAGAGCCAGACGACAACGACCAGGAGGCCCTCGTGAGCACCACTTACGTCCCTGGCCCCCCGTCCAACGAGCCGATCACGCTCACCCGCGATGCTCTGCGGATGCTCGCCCTCGTGGACATCTCCCTGACCGCCCGACGCGTGCTCGACGTCCTTCTGGCCTTCCAGGACCCCGACAACGGCGCGGTCGGCATCAGCCAAGCCGAGATGGCACACGAACTTGGAGCCGGGAAGCCCGCGGTGAACCGCGGCTTCAAGGAACTGAGGGAGGCCGGCCTCGCCTGGCTCCTGCGCCGTGGCTGCTACCAGCTCCACCCCGTTCTCACCGGCGGCCGGGTCGCCGGCACCGCGATGGCGGTCCCCGAGATCAACACCACGCCCGCTGAGGACTTCACCGAGCAACGGCGGACCCGCTTCGCCGCCCAGGTCGCCAACCTCGCGCAGAGCGCCTGAGCAGCCCTCCAGGGCCCGTTCCCGACGCCACGGCGCCGCACCTCAGGGTGCGGCGCCGTTCGCGTGCCCGAGCCGCACGATGACGACTGTCGGTATCACCAGGGGTACCGACATGTTCTAGTTCTCCAGAACACGCGCCGCCCCGGGCAGGTCCCTAGGGCGCGCATCGTTCCCCTTCAGGGGAAAGCCCAGGTCAACGGCGCGCGGCGCGGGCGACGGTATCACCAGGGGAACCGTCTTGTTCTGGTTCTCCAGAACAAACTCCGTGGCCAGCAGCGTCCCGCCGCGCAGGTGCGTACATCGTTCCCCTGGAGGGGAAAGCCGCAGTTGGCACGGTGCGTACGGGCGTTCCCGGGGTGGAGCTCCGCGTGCCGCCCGTCCGGGGGCCGGCCGTCGCGGTAGGAGTGGAGGGTGACGTACGACTTCGGCCTCCACTTCACCCAGGAGCTGGGCAACCGCTTCGGCCCGGCCCCCGACAGCTGGCCCGCGACCGCGGAGCGGGTGACCCCGTTCCTTGCGATCGTCGTGGACGCCCTGGGCGTGGACGACGGCTTGCGGTGGTTCGAGGCAGCGCGCCAGGCCCGCCAGCTCGTCCTCGAGGACGAACGCGCCGACAGCTACAGCTTCGGCTTCGCCCACTACCTCGACACGGCGACCGCGGCGCACGAGGACATCACCCTGCCCGTGGTGGCCGCCTTCGAGGCGTTGAAGGGCGGGTACGAGGTCGCCCGCCGCGAGCGCAGCGTGGACGTCGACGTGTACTTCGAGTGCGCGGCGCAGGCGTGCTCACGTCTGGGCCAAGCGCGCCGCGACCGACAGCAGCAGCTGGAGCAGGGCCGGGAGAGGCGAGCCGCTGCACGGTGAGGCTGCCCTTGCTACACGAGCAGCACCGGTGTGCCGCCTCGGTTGTGCGATTACTGCGCTGCAACCACCGCGGACTTGCAGCAGCCTCCTTGCACCCATCACCACCAGGAGCAGCGGCCCGTGCAGCAGACGGGCAGCGAGCGGAAGGGTGCAAGGTCCGGCCGATGCTGGAGGTACTCGTCAGGGCTTCATCGGAAGGCCGCCGGGGCCGTCCGGCGGGCCGGGGCCGGGGACGTTCCTTGCACCCCAATGTAGGTAAGTAGTTGTAGTGCCTATGCGCGGGTAGAACTCTCCCCCCCCTGAGAGCGGAGCTCGCGGCCGGGCGAACGAGAACACCGGCGCCGGATACGAGCAGCGGCAAGTCGGCTGGGAGCCGCGGAGGCCCACAGACCGCCCGAGGCGCTGTACGCCGCTGTGAGGGCGCGAGAGGAACGTGATCGTCGCTCGGGAGCCTGGAGGCGCCCAGAGCGCCGCAGGAGGCCGCACAGCGCCGGGAAGGATCATGTGCGGCGGGCGCCGGGAGCTTGTGCGGCGAGCTTCGCTCTCAGGGGGAAGAGATCTACAACCCGCACATAGGTACTACCTGTACTACCTACTGATGGGGTGCAAGGCCGTCTGCAGATCCGGCCCGCGATGAACCGCCGGCCGTAAAGCGGCCCACGGGGCTGCGTCCGGGGATGGGTGCAAGGGTGCAAGGCCGGGCCTCGCCCTGTCCTCCAACTGACGGCCGATCTCATCCGCGCGCAGCGCGAGACCACCGGCGCCCTCCGTACCGCGGCCGGGCTTCCCGCAGCTTCTACTGCCGGCACTTCGCCTACGGCGGATGGGAAGAACGTGCTCGTCACCTGGTCAGTCAGTCCTAGGTATTCCTCTTACGCGAGCGATCCCTCACCAAACGACGGACCCGATCCCTCACCAAGTGCTGAACATGCGGAGAGGTCCGCCGTGCTGGCCGCAGGCTCCTCAGACCCTTCAGGTCAGGCTCAGGGCGATCGTCTCGCAGTGCCCCAGCGATGTCGCCGCCACTGCGAGATCGCCCTGAGCCGCAGACCGGCACGCCACGCCCATCACCGCCAGCATGTTCTGCAGCGGATCGTCGTCGCCTTCGGCGCCGGCTTCTTCGACTCGGGCGAGCAGTACGCGGTCGGCCTGGTCCAGGACGTCGGACCACACACCGCCGTACGCCGCCGGATCCACTCCGGTCAGGGGCGTCAGCCACAGATCGGCGTGCGACTGGAGCTGCTGCTCGGCCGTACGGAAGTCCAGGACGGTCCCGCAGGGCATCGAGCCGTTGTCGGGGTGGGACGCGGCTGCGGGCCACGCGGGCAGGTCCTCGCAGTGGACGGGGCACAGGAAGACGAGCCAGGCCGCGCCCGGCCCGTCGTCCTGCGCCGGGCCTTCCCGGAGCGCGGCGGCCTGGAGGGAACATCCCGCCAGCGCGGTACGGAGCCCACCGAGCACGCGGTTGGCGGAGAGCTGCTGGATGAGGTGGGGCACCTCGGCTCCTTCGGCGGCTAGACCTCGATGTACGCGACGACGATCACGGTCCCCAACACCGAGACCCAGTACAAGAGCCGTACGCGCTCGACGTCGTCGGTGTACTCGCGCAGCTGGGGGCCGACGGCGCTGCCGGGGATGGGCTCGCCGACGTCGGGGTCGACGGAGATGACGACCAGGGCGCGGTCCAGGGCGTGGATGTCCGCTTCGCTGGTGATGTTCTCCAGCTGCTTCGCGGCGGAGTCGGAGAAGGTGATCCGGGCGCGGCGCGGGCCGTGCGGCTTGGCCATCAGGCGACGGCCGGGCGCTGGGCGGCGAGGCGGGTGAGGTGGGCCTCGCGCAGGTCCTCCCACGGGGTGCACTGCTCGGGGTCGGGCAGGCCGTTGGTGGCGATGTCCTCCAGGACGGCGGCGAACCGGTCGGCGTCGGCGCGGGTCTTGGCCGCGTACGCGCGGACCGCGTCGGCGGCCGCGGGCTCCAGCTGCCGGGCGGCGGTGTCGGCGGGGGCCGGCTGTTCGCTCATCGAGGGCCTCCAGGGCGCGAACGGGCGTGTGTCACCACGGTATCGGCCGCACGGCGGCCGTGGGACCGCTCTGCTCAGTTGAGTACGGGGCTCGCGGCCGCGGCTGCTTCGACCTTGGCGCACCAGGGTTCGCCGGCGCACTTGCCTCCGAAGCCGGGTTCGGCGCAGGTGCACTCCGGTTCGCGCTCGGTGACCTGCGTGATGCGGTAGAGGCCCGGGGTCATCTTGTCGATGCGCAGCTTCTGGACCTTCGCCGTGGCCTCTTGGATCGAGGCGGCGTGGGTGGTGTAGATCAGGGTGCTGGCGCCGGGGTGGGACGGGTCGGTGCACCGCGCCACGACCTGGTACTCGTGTGTCGTCATCGTTCCTGCCGAGGGCTCAGGCGGGCAGGCCGGGCAGGACCTGGCCGTCGGTGATCTGGGGGTGGGCGGCGGTGGTCACCCCGGGGATTCTTCCGCACCCGCCGGCCCGCCCGGGACCGATCCCGGCGGTTACGTTCCGTACTGCTCACGGGCGTGCGGGATGTCAACTCTTACGTGTCACGCCGGGCCCCGGGGCTCGCTGGAGAGCCGTTTGGACTCCGAGAAACGGACATATGAGGGCGTTTCCCGGGCGGCGTGACACTTTTTTGCCTGCGGTGTCACGCTCACCCTCTGTCAGCGTGACACCGGTCGGAACGGGCGGGCCTGGTGAGGTCAGCTTGCCTCGGCGCGGGCGCGGGCGAGGAAGTCGGCGAGGGCGCCGGCGGCTTCGGGCTCCGTGGTGGCGAGCCGGGCCGCGAACGCCAGCTGGTCGACGTCGACGCCCGGGGCGACGTGGGAGAGCTCGGTGAGCAGCGCGGCGTGGGCGAGCAGCGGTGGCGTCAGGAGACCGGCGGCTTCCTCGCGGGCGGCCGGGTCGCGGTAGTGCCCGAGGTGCGCGGCCAGGGCGTGCGCGAGCCAGCCGTCGACGTCGGCCTGGACGTAGCCGCCGGCTCGCCGGGTGAGTTCGTCGCGTACGGCTTCGTCGCTGGTGCGGGGTTCGGTCTGCTCCAGCGTGCCGAGCTCGCGCAGCGCCTGGAGCTCGTCGGCGCGGGCCGCGATCCGCATCGCTTCGCGCAGCTCGGCTTCCCGGGCGGCGGCGGCCGCGGCATCGGCGGCGAGCTCGGCCCGGACGACGTCGTCGGCGTCGGGGTCGTAGACGGTGCCCGCGGGCGCTGCGGCGAGCAGCTGGTCCAGGCGCTCCCACTCCGCGAGCTCCGCCGGGCCGCAGGCGTCGTCGGCCAGGTCCTCATGTAGGGACGCCTGCCGTGCGTCGAACCGCGCGTCCTCGAGGGCGGCCGCGACGGCGCCGGCGTCCATGCCCTTCGCCCGGCGCCGTACGACGCGGCGGCCGATGCGGGCGGGGTCGACCGGCTCACGGGGCGCAGCGAGGCGCGGGGCGAGCGGGCGATGGGTACCGCCGCCGGGCGGCCACATCCTGGTCATCTTCGGCCTCGTATTCGTGGAACGGATTCGGAGCGGGCCGCCGCCAGAGCGCGGTACGGCGGCCCGCCGGATTGTTTTATAGCAGGTGCGAAATTCGGCCGGGTCAGAACCGGAAGGAAATTGACGACACGGACGTGAAATCCGCGCGGAGGCCATCGGCCCGTGTGCCCCACTCCGTGAAATACGACTCCGTGATGGCCTCAGCGACAATCGGATGCAGATCCTCCTCTGTCGCACCGGCTTCCTGGAGCTCCAGGATCTGCTTCACGTAGGTGGGCGAGATGTCCGTGGTGATCTGGCGCTCTCGGCCGTCGTCCGAGCTGCCCGTGCAGGTGAATCCGAAGTACGCCGTCACCTCCACCATCATCCCCTTGGAGGTCGACGCCTGTGCACGTGCCTGCGCTCTGACCTGCGGTTGCCACTCGGATTCGGTCGCCTCCACCAGGGCGGCCTGGAGCCGCTTCTGCGGCTTCTTCAGCTTCCCGGCACGGTAGCGCTCGATCGTGCGGGTTGAGGTGCCCACACGCTCCGCCAAGCTCTTCGCTGACCCCGTCATCCGCGTGAGGAGGAATTTCACCTGTGCATGTGCGGATTTTGGCGCGGGCCGGGTGAAGACCTTCCGCTCCGCCCGCGCGAGGGCCTCCAGGACCTTGCCGCGGCGCGGGGCCGGCTGCTGCTGCTGCTCGTCATCGTTCATGACTGCATGCTCGGGCGCCGGTCCTGTGGACAGAGTCCGGAGCAGACCACCCGGGCTCCATGGATACGCGGGCGAGCCCCGGGCCGTTGACGGTCCGGGGCTCGCAGGTGGTTCGGGGCGCGGCCTACAGCTGGAACCCCAGGTCGAGCACGTCGTTGATCTGGACTTCCTGGAGGGAGCCGGCGCGGCGGCCGCTGTCCTGGAAGTAGACCTCCTTGAGTGCTTCGGCGGTGAGCTCGCGCAGCCGGTCCTCGGTGGCGCCCTGCTCCTGGGCGGTGAAGAGGCGGGCCGCGTACTGGGGCGGGAGGGCGACGGTGATGTGCCGTTCGCGGTCCTCGTCCGTGGACTCCATCGACGCTCCGGCGTAGCCGAGGCGGGCGTGGACGTCGATCACGATGCCGCCGGTCGTCGCCGCCTTCTCCTTGGCCTTGGCCCGGATCTGCGGCTGCCACCGGGCCTTTACCTCGCGCTCCAGGCGCGCGGCGAGGTCCGGACGGGGCTTCTTGATCTGGTCCTTCACGTACCGCTCGACGGTGCGCTGGGAGACCTGCAGCGTCTGGGCGACGGCCTTGGTGCCGCCCAGCTGCTTGACCAGGTACCGCATCTGCGGGCCCGCGTTCTTCGGTGCCGGGCGGGTGAACGCCTTCTGCACCGCCTGGTTGAGGCCGTCCCCGAACTCCTTGTTCATCGCGCTCCCTACTCCCCGTTGTCCTTGTCGGTGACGGTGCCGTCCTTGATGTACCGGGCCAGGTTGAGCTCAGGAGCCTGGTGCTGCTCCCGGGCGCCCTCTCCCCACAGCGTGGTCTGCGTGCCCTCGTGCTTCACCAGGCCCGGGTTGACCCCGAGCTTGAAGCCGCCAGGCAGCGGCTTGCCCTCGCGGTAGGGCAGGAAGTCCAGCGGGCTCTCGCCGTCGACCGCGTAGACGACGCAGTCGGAGAGGATCGCGACCGGGTACTGCCCGGTGAACGCCGCGTGCTTGACCATCTTGCGGTGCAGGTTGATCCGGGTGCGGGAGATGACCGCTGCACGGATGTCGGGCCGCCACGTCGGACGCTCCAGGGCCCGCCAGCGCTCACCGGACGTCCAGCCCTCGCCGCGGGGCCGCTCGCGCAGCTTGCCCAGCCCGCCCTTCACCGTCGCCTTGACCGCCGCCGCCACGATCGCCATCTGCGGGTCGCGGCCCTTGTAGCCGTCCATCGCCGCGAGGAAGTCGGCCGGCGACAGGTCCGCGTCGACGCCGAGGTCGGCCATCGTGGTCAGGTAGGCGTCGCGCAGCCGGCTGTACCAGCCGTCCAGGTAGCGGCCGTTCTCGTACCGCACGTACGCCTCGGTCGGCGTGACGTCGTACCCGAGCTCCTGGGCGTAGGCGACGGTCGGCGTCGCGTACCAGGCCGGTCCCGCCGGGCGGTCGCCCTTCGGCGTGAACGGGGAGGGCAGCAGCGAACCGTCCAGCTCCACCCACTCCTTCCCGGCCTTCACCCTTGAGAGGTCGACGTGGCTCAGGTCCACCAGCCACGAGCCGGGCAACTTCGGGTCGAACACCGGGTTCATGACGTGCGTCGGCGCGCCCAGGCCGACGACCAGCCCGTTCGCTCCGGCGGCGAACGCCATGTTGACGTCCAGGCCCACGAGGTGGCTGCGCAGGCATTCGGCGTCGGTCAGCGGGCGCGCCCAGTCGTACGCCTCCTCGAACAGCTTCTCGCCGGGGCCGCGCACGTGGAAACGCGGCAGGTCCTGGAGCAGCGGGTGCCCGTCGGGGGCCTCGCACGGCGCGCAGTCCACCGGGTCCACGCCCAGCGACCCGGGCGTCTTCTCGTCGGCCCGCCGCAGGACGCCGGTCTCCTCGTCGCGCACGGCGTAGGTCGGCGGGTGCAGGGCGGTCATGAGCTCGAGGCCGGTGACGGCGGTGGAGCCGCGCGGCGTCATCACCCGGGCCGCGTACGTGCCCAGGACGCGGGCGAGCTCCGGCGGCGGCAGCTGGGCGGCGGAGCCCCAGAACCGGGCGTCCAGCGCGTTCCACGACGGGATGCACAGCTGCACGCACTGGCGGTCCGTGCCCTTGGCGGGGCGGTAGATCCGAGCCCACGGCCCGAACCCGCGCTTGGTGAGCTGCCAGTCGGCGCGGGTCAGCTGCTTGATGACCTTGTGGCCCTCCGGGATCCGCCCGGCGATCCGCTCCTCCTCGGTGAGCGCCACCGGGAGGCCGTAGCGCTCGCACGCGGCCGCGGTGAGCACGATCAGCGGGTCGGCCGGCCTTCCCGGCCCGGACAGCTTCGGCTGACCGAGCTTGGCCTCCTTGAGGGTCCAGTCGACCAGGGACGGCAGGGACTTGGCGGGCACGTCCAGGACCAGGCCGCCGACGCAGTACGCCAGCACCTTCCCGTCCTCGACGTCGACGACCGCCAACGGACCGTTCTCGAACCGCGGGTCGCTCTCCCCCGCCGGGGCCGGTGCCGGGGTCGCGGCTGGGGCCGCCTTTTTCGCAGCGGGGCGACGCGACGTCGACGTCGGCCTGGTGGTGGACGCCGGACGCGGCGCGGCCGCCGGAGCGGTGGCGGTGGCAGGGCTGGTCGGGGTGTTCTCGGTTGAAGTCATGTCCGCAGCCTCGGACGCCGGACCTGTGGACAGAGCCCGCGCTTCCGACGGGGCGGGCACGGCGGTGAACGTGGCCGGCACCGCAACGTCGGGGGCGGGCACGGCCGCGGCGACCGGTGCGGGGTAGAGCTCCGCGAGCTTGTCCAGCAGCCGGGCGTACGCGTCGCGCTCCGGCGGCCGGGGCTCGGTCTTGCCGGACTCCCACCCGCTGACCGTGGCGCGGCGCACCTTCAGGGTGGTGGCCACTTCGTCGATCGTCAGGCCGTGGGCGGCGCGCAGCCGCTTGCGCTCCGCCGGTGGCGGGAGCGTGGCGCGGGACGCGAGCAGGGCGTCGACCGCGTCGAACAACTCGGACATGGGTTACCTCCTGACCAACATCCTACCCCATGAAACGTACGATGCGCGTACGTTCACCGTACGAATCGCGTACGAAGAGGATTTGAGGGGTGCGGAACATTGTTCTGGCCGGTGTAGTGGCTGGTTCTGGTGATCTGCCAGTCCGGCCGGGTCCGGCTCAGTACGGTGCCGAGCATGGCCAAACGAGGGAAGACGCGTGGCGGCTCCACCCCGCCGCAGCCCGTGACCAGCAAGCGAGTCATCGAGGGCTGGCAGGGCCCCGAGGGAGGGCGGATCCGGCTTGCTCAGGCGGGCGAGGATGCCGCCGTGCAGGCCCTGATGGAAACGGCGGGAGCCCGGCTAGACCAGCCGGCGGCCGACCAGTTCGGCGGGGAGCTCGCCGTGGCGCTGTGCGCCGGGCTGACCGGTCAGGAGGCGTGGATCAGGGCGATGACGCCGCTGCTGGTACAGAGGACGTACCTCGACGCGATCCCCGGCCTCTCCCTGGTCCTGGTCGCGGAGGACAAGGCCGGCGACATCGTCGGCGCGGCGTACTCGATGCCGCCGATGCCCATCATGAACGGTGCCCACCAGCAGGGATTGCCTCCCGAACAGCTGATGTCCATTCCCCTCGCCCTGGCCAAGCTGGCCGGCATCAGCGTCACGGAGAAGGCCCGCGGCGCCGGATGGGCCACCCACCTGCTCAAGCGCACCGTGCAGGTCTACGAGCAGCTCGGGCTGCTCCTGCTGTACGGCCAGTTCCCCGTCGACTCCGGTCTGGACCGCTTCTACCAACAGCGCGGTTTCACGCCGCTCGCCCCACAGGAGAAGCTGGACCTGGCCCCGCTCAGCCTGCCGTTCGGCATCGACCCCGGGCCCGGAGAGCAGCTCTTCGTCCGCTGGAAGTAACCGGCTACCGCTCTGCCGCGACGCCGCCGACGGCCGTCCTACTCCGCTCTTGTTGCTGAGGGGACGGCCGTTCAGGCGTCAACGTGCACGGTCACGTACATGTCCCCTGGGACGCCGCCGTTCTTCCCCGGCTCCCCCAGTTCCCTGATCCGAACTTCCTGACCGTCCCTGACTCCGGCGGGGATGCGGACCCTGTAGGTGCGCTGCTCGCTGACGATCCGCCCCTCCCCCTTGCAGGTGGTGCACGCCCGCGCCGACTTCTCGTCGGTCCTGGTAGCGCAGGCCGGGCAGGCGATGCGGGTGGTGAACCGCAGCGGGATGATCGCACCGTCCGCGGCTTCCGCCGCGCTGACGCTCATGTCGTGCGCGACGTCCCGGCCGCGCCGGGGCGGGGTGGCCCCGAAGTGCCGGTCGTTGATCTCCTTGAGGACGTCCCGGACCTTCCGAGCTGAGGCCGGCCGCTGAGCGGGGTCCTTGGCCAGGAGCTGGCTGACGAGTCGTTCCAGTTGTACGGGCGCGTCCGGGCGCAGGGTGCGCAGCGGTGCGGCCTGTTCCTTGATGTGCTGGTTGACCAGGTGCCAGGAGGTACCGGTGAAGGGGCGGCGGCCGGTGACCATCTCGTAGAGCACGCAGCCGAGCGAGTACAGGTCGGAGCGGTGGTCGAAGGTGCCGGCAAGCGCTTCGGGCGCCATGTAGGCCGGGGTGCCGATCAGGACGCCGGTGGTGGTGACGTCGTTGCGGCCGTCGCTGCCCTTGGTGATGCCGAAGTCCACCACCGTGGCCGTGCCATTGGACCGGATCATGATGTTGGACGGCTTGATGTCCCGGTGCGTCAGGCCCGCGTCGTGTGCGGCCTTCAAGGCGTCTGCGACGCAGCCCGCGATGCTCAGGGTTCTCGGGAGGGGCAGCCTTCCCGAGTCCAGGGCTGCGCTGAGCGACTTGCCGGGCAGGAGCTCCATCACGAGGTAGGCGCAGGGCTGGCCGTTGTGCGTCGTGGAGCCGAAGTCGTGGACGGTGACGATGTTGGGGTGAGCGAGGCCGCCGGCGACTGCGGCCTCGCGTGCGAACCGGGCCGCCTGCCTGCTGCTGCCCGCGTCCCCGGTGAGGACCTTGACCGCCACCAGGCGGTCGATCTTGGGATCGTGCGCTGCCCAGACCTGACCGAACCCGCCCGCGCCGATCGCCTCGATCAGCCGGTAGCGGCCGTCCAGCACGGTCCCTTCCTGCACGACTCCCCCTCCGGTGATCACCGCGACGCACGGTGTCTACCAGGCGTGTACCCGTCACGCTACGCCGCAGGAACCACTTACGGCAGGGGACTTGGTCGGGTGTCACCGGCTGGTCAAGCGGTGGTGCGCAGCGGAAGGGGCGCGTTGGGGACCAGGGCGGCGGTTCCGGCCTGCCGGGCGGCCCGTTCCGCGCGGGCCCGCCGGAGGGCGGCGGCCTCGGTGGCGGCGGCCTCACGGCGGCGCTGGAGATGGGCAGCGTTGATCGGGGCGGGCGCATCGTCGACAGCAACCTCCGGCTCCGGGAATGCCCTCCGGCTGAGTTCGCGCATCACCCGGTTCTGACGCTCGATCGCCTCGGTGACGCCCGAGCGGACGTGCTGGACGCGCGGGACGGCCTGGTGGGCAGCGAGCGCCTGGTGGAAGCCAGGCGGAGCCATGTCGCGGGTCCTAACCGGCCCCTGGGGCGCAGCCGCGGCTGCCAGGGCGGTGGCCGTCTCGCGCGGCGCCGGGGTCGGAGCGCCGACGGCCAGGACGCGGACGGTGCGGACCGCCTGGGTACCGGCCGCGTCGTTCGCCGCGGTGACGATCCGGGAGCTGATCAGCCGCAGCTGCGTCGCGTACGCCGAGGAGTCCGGGCACAGGTCCAGCTGTCCCGTCTCCGAGTGGAACGCCACCGCTTTCACGTGCGCGGCCAGCTTCGGCGAGAGCGCGGCCGCGATGTCCGGCCACTGGTCCAGGATGCTTCCGCCGGCGGCCGGGACATCCCAGGCCCGGTCGGCCATCAGGCCCTGGAGCACGGCGGCGAACCCGGTCGGCTCCCGCCCATCACCCCGGACCGCTGTGGTGCGGGTACGGCGCTTGGCCTTGCGGGTGCCGGCCTCGCCGCGGGCCTTCGCGGCCTCGCGCGCCTGGTGCAGCGCGACCCGGGCCAGGTCGACGCCGGACAGCTCCGGGGCCGTCTCCTCGCTGCTGCTGACGGTGGTGTTGAGGGTCTCGGTCATCACGGCCTCCTACCGGCGTCCGACGGTCATCAGCGAGCTGCTGCTCGCCAGCTTGCGAGCGCGCTGCACCAGGTCAGCGCCGTAGATGTGCACGGCGGCGGCCGGGCCGAGGGTGTCGAACGTGGTCATGATGAGCGTGGTGTCGCCCGCCATGAACTCGCCCATCCCCGTCGCCCGCATGTCCGCCAGGTCCTCCGGGCTCAGGTCCTCGATCCCGTTCAGCGCGGGCTGCATCTCGACCGACTCCTCGTGCTGCTGCTGGGGGATGAACGCGTCGGCAACCAGGCGGCGGACCGACTCACTGCTCGGCGGCGTCCAGGCGCCCTCCCACTCCTGGTGGCGGGCCTTCTCCGCGCGGCGGGAGTCCCGGTACGCCTGAACAGCGCGCTGACGGCCCTTCTCGGTCGGCCACAGAGCCACCGCGTTGGCCAGCCGCCCGGCGAGAAACCCCGAGGGCCGGTGGACGGTGCCGGGGGCATCGCCGCAGTCCAGGAACGCGATCACCTGGTCAGCCGTCCAGCCCGCGTCCGAGACGTCCTTGAGGATCCAGGCGATCCGGGGCACCGCAGCGCGGCCCATCCACGGCACCTGGCGGATCAGCTCCGAGGCCAGCTGGAAGCGGCGCCCGACGTCGTTCAGCTTCCGGCGGCCGCGCTTGACCTTCTTCGGGGTGGGGGAATCGCTCTGCCCGCTGGCGAGCTTGCTCTCAGGGGGGAAGGAGGTAGTACCCGCAGAGGAAGACCCAGAGGAACCCACCTGCATTGGGGTGCAACGCTCATCACCTGAAACAGGCGTCACAATCCCCTGCTCAGCACCCTTCCGGGCACCCTTCGCCGGGCTCTTCGAGCGCGGCTTGCGGACCTTGCGGGCCGCCTTCTTCGCCAGCTTCGCCATCAGCTCCCGGCCGGCCTCCGCGATCCCGGTCATCGAGCGCGTGTACTCCGGCGCCGTGTCGTCCCGCAGCACCGTGCGGATCCCCAGCGCGGCGTCGAACTCGCGAGGGATCATCCGCGCGAACTCCGACGCCTGCGCCGACTCGCCGCGCACCCGGGTCCCCCGTACGACATACGCGAGCAGCCCGGCCTCCCGCAGCATCCCCAGGTGGTACTCCACCGACCGCTCCGACAGCCCGGTGCGGCGCACCAGGTACTCGATGCCCGGACGGCACGGGAACAGCTGCGCGAGCTCCTGGGCGACGCGCACCGTGGTCACGCCGAACGAACGAGGGCCGTGCGACCGGTGCCGCCGCGGCTTGTAGAGACCAGACCCGGCGACCCAGTGGACCGCCTGCATCCAGGAGTAGCCCTCGAGCGCGACCCGGCCCGCCGACGTCGACAGCCACTGGGACGCCTCCGGCACGAACAGGGCGGGCAGCACGTCGACCGCACCGCCGACCGGCGAACCGGACGGGCGCGGGGACGGGATCACCACAGCGGCCGCGGCCGCCACGGCGCTCATCGGCCCACCGCCACGACGAGGTGGCGAGCGGACACGGGCGGGCAGACGCGAACGATCATCCCGCCAGCCTGGGAGACCGCCCCTGTGGACAGAGTCCGGCGAGCAGCGGCCGCCCTGTGGACGACGAGAGCGAGGGTGGACAGAGCGGAGCGAGAAGAGGGGGTCACATCTTCTACAGGTAGAAAAAACCGGTCGCGTGTGACGCCGCCGCCGAAGTTTTTCGAACCGATGGCACATACAGCACGAACTGGGCGAACCGGGAAAAACGGCTCCGGGGACCCCGTCACCCGGAACACCTGCGACCCCCGAACCGGGGTGAAACGGGCGAAGCCAAGCTGACAGAGGGACACGAGATCGGGCACTATGAAGAGACCAACTTCCATATGCGTGGACCGACCGAGCCCCTAGCGGGGCTGGGCCTATCCGTTCGTGTGGATGTATGGGCGCCCCCTCCGTGAGGAGCGGGCACCGGACGAAGAACCAGAGGCGGGCTTTCCCTTCCTTTCGTGGTGATTCGGACCTTGCGGACAGCCCTCGGGCTGGACGTGCAGTGCGGACGGCTTTCGGGCCGGTCGTGCTGGTGTTCCGCCGGCCCTTCCCGGGGCCGTTGGAACGCTGCGGAAGCTCCCTGCCACGGGAGCGACTGCGGTACTGCTCGGTCCTTGCGGACCGGTGTTGCGCCCGCTTACCAAGGCGGGGTAATGCGTAATGCGATGCGATATGTGAAGAACCAGCTCAGTGAGCTGGAGCCTGGAACCGGCGCCAACCGGGACCAGGCAGCCGACCTGATTTGTGAGTGGTCGGCGCTGACGGGCCGCGCGAGGCCGGAGCGGATTACCAGTCCGCTCGTTTGGCGCGCGCGGCCGATGACCTAGGTCATCCCGACCCCCTCGATTCCGAAGGTGGAGTCGGCGAACCCGAAAACGGTCGCAGCCGCGAGATCACCCCTCATCGGATGCCTCCTCGATGGCCGCGTCCGGGTACTTCACGGCGAGCTTCCGAAGGAAGTGCGCGTACGCGCGACGGTTCCCGCGGTGAGGCTGGGCACGCCCCGCCTCCCACTGGGCGACCGCGAGTCGCTTGACGCCGATGGCTTCTGCGACTTCGGCCTGGGTGAGGCCGGCGGCGAGCCGGAGCTGCTGCCGAACCTTGAGCGTGGGGAGGGTGTCCTCCTCCACCAGGGCGTCAATTCGCCTCAGCGGATCAGACATCGGGACCTCCACCATAGGGAAACAGTCCCCAAAACATACATGGCCCGGACGATCTTCGCTAACGAGAATGAGCGTGTTGTCGCACGAGATACCGACCGACCCCACCCGCCCCCCCGCCCTTCCTCGATGACCGTTCCGTTCCTGACGTGAGAACGTGCAGGTGGAACCCCTTGGTGCCCCTGAATCGGAACAGATTTCGAGCGGCAGTTCCAGCGCTCGCCGACTTGTAATCCCGCCCTTCCCGCCTGACGGGAGGCGAGTTCGTGAACCGTCCCGCCACACGGGAAGGGGACGAACGCGGCGAGTGTGGCACGTGATCTGACGCGGTGTCTGGTGACATTCGCCGGTGACATTTGGATGTCACCGGCGAATGTCACCCCCCTCGTCCCCATACCGTGAGGTCCCTTGCGTGGCGGCGTAACGACGCCGATCTTCATGGCGCCGCTGCCGGTCGACCCGATCACGTATACCTGCTCCGTCACGCAAGGTCCCCCAGGTGCGCGTTGACCGACCTTGCGGACTTGGCCAGCTCCTGCAGTTCCACGACCACGACCCCGGCCTCCATCAACTGCTCGTAGCCGACGCAGTCGTCGACGAACAGCGACGGCTCTCGCCAGGCGATGACTACCCGCGGAATCCCAGCGGCCAGGATGCGCTGAGCGCACGGGGTACGCGGCGAGTGCCGCTGGGAGCAGGGCTCCAGCGTGCTGTAGATCGTCGCCCCGGCGAGGCGCGGGTCACCTGCGGGCAGCTTCGCGAGCGCGGCCTCTTCCGCGTGCTCGTGCGGGTCGGCCTCCCGGGAATAGCCGGCCGCGAGCTCGCTGCCGTCCTCGCCGACGATGACCGCGCCGACCGAGTAGGCCCCTGCGGCCGGCGGGCACAACGCGGCAAGGCTGATCGCGCGCCTCATCCAGCGCAGGTCCTGGTCTCGGTCGGGCGCGTACATCAGGCGCGTCCCTTCGGGGCGTAGCGGACGAGGACGACGTCGTCGATTGCGCGGACCTCGAGGACCTGCATCCGCGCGGTCGATCCGCCCGGGTAGTCGGCGGCCCCGAGGAACCGGGCGGCCTCCGGCTGACCGACCAGCAGCGGCGCGATGGCGAGGTGGACTTCGTCGGCGAGGTCCTGGGCCATGAGCTGGGTGTGGATCGTGCCGCCGCCCTCCACCATCAGCTGCTTGACGCCGCGGCGCCCGAGCTCGTCAAGGAGCAGGCCCCAATCGAGGTCCGGCCCGACGCTGACGACGTCGGCGAGGTCTCCGAGCGTCGCGCGGACCTTCTCCACCGCGCTGTCGACGGTGACGACGAGCTTGTCGCCGCCGTGGTGCCAGAACTTCAGGTCGGCGGAGAGGTCACCGCTCGCGGTAACGGTGACCTTGAGCGGGTACTCCGACTTGCCGTCGGCGATGCGCCGGGCACGGCGTTCGTCGCTGTTGACCAGCAGGCGGGGGTTGTCCCGGCGCATGGTGTTCGCGCCAATCAGGATCGCATCGCTCTCGGCACGGACCTGGTCGACGCGGTCGAAGTCGGCGGCGTTGGACAGACGCAGCCGCTCGGGGCTGGTGTCGTCCAGGTATCCATCCACCGACGTGGCGGCGGACAGCACGACGTACGGGCGGGCAGTCATCTGCTCAGGCTTCCGTTTCTGTCTCGTGGGCGAGGGTGGAGTCGAAAGCGGCGCGGAACTCGGAGACCGGGGCCTCGCGCTGCCAGGGGATCAGGGCCGTGTCGAGCCGGGCGAGCTCGTTGGTGATGCGGCCGGAGCCGGTGTCGGCGGCGACGGTCAGCGCGTGCATGCCGATCGTCGCGGCCCGCTCCGGGTCGCGGGCGCCGGCCAGGGCGACGGCCTGCCGCGCCATGTAGACGCCGCGGTCGCGGTGGTAGTCGTCCGGCATCAGCCGGATAGCGTCGGCGAAGGCGTCGGCGGCCTGGTCGTGCTTGCCGAGGGCCTCCAGGCCCTGCGCGCGGTGGACCTCTACGTACGAGGCGTTCAGCCACACGCCCCACGGGGTGGGGTCGGAGCCGATGCCGTCCAGGGCGTTGCGCACGGAGTCGATGGCGCGCTCACTGTCGTCGGCGTCGCCGCGCAGTGCATGTCCGTACGCCTCGTAGGTGCGGGCGACGGCAGCGAGCCGGCTGCGGGGCCGGGCCATGCGCTGGGCGGCCTCCGCCAGGTCGACGACGTCGACCAAGTCGGCCGTGTCACCGGCCAGTTGCGCCTTGCGGGCCATGACGTAGGTGGTCAGGTCGGTGTCGCCGACCGTGTACGACCACTGCATCGCCCTGTCGAGCCAATACGACGCGGCATCCGGGTTGCCCAGGTCTTGGTGGAGCCAGGACAGGAACTCCCCGTACTGCGTCTGGAGCTCCATCAGGTCGTGCCGGTCGGTGCCCTTCGCTTCCCGCCGCAGGTGCTGGATGACATCGATGTAATCGCGCGTGGTCTTGAGGGCGTGGCGCGGCCCGAGCAGGTTGTCGCCGTCGATCAGGTGGCGACGGGCGCGGCGCAGGTGCTCAACCGGTGTCGAGCCGTACGCCGACGCAGCCCGCGCCCTGCGGACCAGGCTCGGCACACCGTCCGAGTCCGCGGCCGCCGGCGAACCCATGCCCACCGCCGCAACGGCTCCCAACCCCACCCCCGCGCGCAGCAGTGCACGCCGTTCCAGAGCCACCCAAACCACCGACCCATCGCGTAGACGACACGGGACCGAGATCCCCTCACCGTCCGACGCTGCCTGGTCGGCTACCCCCAAGGCCAGGCTGACCGCCGAGTTGGCCACATGAACGGGCGGATTGGCCACATGGCCACGCTCGTCACCGATCTGCTCCCAGAGCCGCAGCAGCATCCCGCTGGCGCCCAGGGCATCGTCCAAGAGCGCCGCCTGGGTGCGGTCGGCCATGCGCTCCGCTCGTTCGAATCGCCCCAGGTGAGCGTGGTCGATGCGGGTCGGTTTCGAGAGTTCGCGGAGGCTGAGACCCCGCGAATTCCGCAGCTCGCGCAGCTGGTAACCCCAGTTGTGAAGGGGGGACACCCAGGGCGTCAGCTCCCTCGGTTTCTGTGCCATCCCGCCCCAATCCTGTGGCTGATGTGGCCAGTTCACCCGGCCACATGTCAGATCTGGAACTAGCAGCTCCCCCGGGCTTAGAACCGAACTGCACACAGTCGAGTTCGGTCAGGGAGGTGGTGCTCAGTGCTCGTCTTCGTCGTCGTCCACATCCGAGAGGCGCGCGCTGGAATGCCGTCGGATGCTGTAACCGATCTCGAACTCCTCAGCACTCATCCGAGTGTCGTTGAGCTCAAGAACCTCACCGCTCGGGGCCATCGTCAGGCGCACGACGCGCAGCAGGGGGACACCGACGTCAGCGGGCAGATTCAGCGCTTCGGCTTCCTCGGGGGAAGGCATGCGAGCCGACACCCCCTCACTCCAGCGCAGAGGGCGGTGGCCCATCTCCTCCAGGCGGTCGTAGATCCCGCCGGGGCCTGTGTCGGCTTCGGCGAGCTGTGTGCCGCGGGCGAGATCCGCCGGCAGGTAGCTGGTCGCCAGCTGCTTCGGCTTCCGAGTCTCCGGATCGCCCATAACTCGGTCCCGAACCAGGACTTCGGCTCCGGTGCTGAGACCCATCAGCGCGGCGAGGTCGACGGGGACGATGCCCCAGCGCACGGTGGGCGGTTCCAGTGCCACCCAGGGCTGCGCCGTCGGGTCGAAGTAGTAGCCGATCTCATCCCGGAAGACCTGGCGCGAGCGCGTGATGCGCTTCTTCTCCGGACGCTCGCGCACGATCGTGCCTCTGCGACGGACCGCCACGACAAGGCCCTCTTGCTCCAAGAGGGCGATGGCGCTTCGCACCGTCTGGTAGCCAGCTCCGTACTGCGCCTGGAGCTCCGTCAGCATCGGGAGCTTGTCGCCCGGCATGTATCGCCCCTCGCTGATCTGCTGTCGCAGGTCAGCTGCAATGTCGCGATACGAGACGGGCATCGGAGCCACCTTTCAGAGTGCTGCGCGGATCTGATTCTAGGGCTAGCTCTATCAGTCAGCGATGCGTCAGCACAACCGGTCGACACGAATAGAGCTATCGCTATTGACTGGGTAGGTCGGCATGGTCTCTACTAGGCGATAGCGATAGCCCTAACGCTCTGCTGAGCAGGGGTTACGCACCTCAGTACCACCGCAGTAGTCGTTCACCCTTCGGGGTGGCCGGAGTAGTCCTCGCCCAGCTTGCTGGGAATCCGAGGGCGTGAGAGCACCATCGAACTCCTCCGGAGCCTGACGGCCGCGACCACTGCGTGCACGTCGCAGCGCAGTGCGCTGTCTGTCCTACGGGACGCCGGCCTCGTGCCGTGCGGCCCGGAGGGCAGAGAACGCATCGCGACGCACGCCCTGCCACTCCGTCCACGAGGAGTCCAGATGCCTACTGCTTCGACCTTTGAGCGCACCGCCCGTCCCCGCCGGAGCCGGACCCGCTCGCGCACCGTCAGCGCCCGCCCGGCGCTGGCCCTGTCCACCCTCAAGCCTCACGAGTACGACCTGCGTCCCGCCTGCGCCTCGCTGGTCTGCCCCGACTGCAAGACGTGGGTGCCGATCACCGGCCTCGGCACCAAGACGACCAAGGTCGTGCCGCACGACACCGGCCGCACGTGGAAGGACGCGGGCGTTCGCTGCCGCCTGGGCAGTAACCGCCTGGTCACGGTCAACGTCACGGTCCGGAAGTGGGCGGAGCGCCTGGAGGACGGCCACGCGGAGACCGGCCACCGCCGCAAGACCACCGTGCGGCGCAAGCCGAAGGTCGCCGTCGCCCCGGCCGTCAGCCAGATCGCCGCGCAGAAGCAGACGCCGGCGGATGACGAGCACGGTGACGGCCGGCCGATGTGGCTGCTGCGGAAGAAGGGATGGGCGGCCACCGAGTCCGCGGTCCGCGACGCCGACACCCGCCGCGCGCAGCTGCCCGACGGTGACACGCCGCTGGGCGCACCGCCGGTGCCGCTGGACACGCTGCACCCCCAGCGCCGCGCAAGCTGACCCGCCCCGGACGAACGACCACGGCCCCAGCCGCCCCGCTGCTGAGGGGGCGGCCGGGGCCGTGGCTGCTCGTACGAACAGCCTGAACAGCACGACAGCCCCGGCGACTTGAGACCCTCCGGGGCTGTCCAGGACCCACGTGGAGGACCTGATGCAGCCCAGCATCGCACGGAACGACGGCGACTCCGACCCGATCATGGACGAGGCCCTGCGCCGCGCCCGAGGCGGGAAGTGATCGGCATGGACTGGCGACACAACTCGATCTGCCGCGACGAGGCGGACCCTGAGCTGTTCTTCCCGATCGGTAACACCGGCCCGGCGCTCCTGCAGATCGAGGAGGCCAAGGCTGTGTGCCGTCGCTGCCCGGTCATGGAGCACTGCCTCCAGTGGGCGCTGGAGTCCGGCGAGGACACCGGCGTCTGGGGCGGTCTGTCCGAGGACGAGCGGCGGGCGATGAAGCGCCGCGCCGCCCGCAACCGGGCGCGGACGGTGTCGGCATGAGCGACGACGACCAGAAGCGCCTGGAGGACGACCTCCGCCGGACCAACCAGCAGCACGACTTCGGTCGGCGCACCCGCGGCTGAGCAGCCCGCCCCGCAGGACGGAATCCCAACTCCTGTCCCGCACCACGCCGCTCCACCAGGTCGGCCGCCCGCACCACGGGCGGCCGGCCTTTCGCACGCCTCCAGCCCGGGAGAGTCTCGGGCCCGCACCCCCGCAGGAGAGCCCATGCGTACCAGCACCCCGCTCGACACCGCACCGACCGGCACCACGCTGCCGGACTCGCTGTGCACGCACGCCCCGAAGTGCCCGTCGGCCGACAGCCCGGACCGGGAGGCCGCGCTGGTCGTGGCGGCCCACCCGGAGCAGGGCTGGAGCCTGTTGTGCAACGCCCTGGTGCTCTTCGACGACACCGGCGAGCTGCTGCCCGACGGCCAGATCATCGCCCCGCACCGCCCCCTCGCCGCGGCCACGGCCTGACGGCTGCCTGATCCGCCCGCACCGCCCGCCGCACCCCGGCGGCCGGGTCGGGCGGTGATGGGGAGCCGGACAGCCCGGACCGCCGGCCCCGCGCCGGTGCACGCGACACGAGGAGAGCCCGTGGCACAGCAGCCGCAGACGCAGGCCGTCCGACCGGCCGTGACCTACATCAAGGGCGACATCGTCTTGTTCCGCAACGTCGAACGGTTCTGGCTCGGCAAGCCCGGCCACACATTCGTCGGCCGGGTGGAGCGCTCCTGGCGGCACGTCGACACCGGCCGGGTCCTCTACGACCTGACCGAACTGGCCAGCCTCAGCTACCGCGCCGGGATCGACCCCAACTACATGCGGCCGCTCCCCGCGGCCGACGCGATGCACGACATCGACACCGCGCCGCTGCGAGAGCCGGACACCGGGGCGATGTCCCCGGCCGCCGTCGCCTGGCTGCGCCAGCACCTCGCGCGCGGCAGCACGCTGCCCGCTCCGCACGCCTGACAGAACCGGAGACAGTCATGCCCCTCCCCGCCTGGCTCACCAGCCAGATCACCACTGCCCAGGCCGAAACCGACAACGACGGCACCACCTGGTCCGCCTACGTCACCACGGATGACGGACTCGCAGCGATCGCCGGTGCTCACGACCGCGACCACGCCCAGCGCTGGCTCGACGAGTCCGGCCGCACCGGCATCGTCGCCCCCAGCCGCCGTACCTCCGAGCAGACCTGAACGCACACATGAACGCCGCCCGCCTGGGGCGGCGCCCTTCTGGAAGGAGGCGGCGTGGCCGCCACACGAACCGCCCGCAAGAGGACCCCCACCCGCAAGAAGCCGGCGGCAACCCGTCCGACGCCGCAGCCCACCGCCTCCCCCACCCCCGACGTCTCCCCGGCCCCGGCCACGACGACGGACACGGAGCCGGAGGCGGAGGTCGTCGACCTCGAGGCGCTGGCCCGCGTCGCGGACGCCCGGGACCGGGCCGCCGACGTCATCGACACCGCGCGCGAGCAGGCCGCCGCCCTCCAGGCCGAAGCGGAGACCGCGGCCGCGCGCACCGTCGCCGCCACGCACGAGCAGGTCACCGCGCTGATGAACGAGGCGCAGACCCGCGCCGCGGGCATCACCGCCGACGCCGACCAGGAGGCCACCGCCCAGCGCGAGGCCGCCAAGGTCGACCTGGAGGCGGCGCGCGGCGAGGCCGACCGGCTCCTGGCCCAGGCCCGCGAGCGAGCCGAGACCCTGGTGGGGGAGGCCCGCGCGCAGGTCGCCGACCTCACCGAGCTGGCCGCCACCGACCGCGCGGCCACGGCCACGGCCGTTGCCGAGCTGCGCCGCCTGGCGGAGGCCGACCTCACCGAGATCAGCACCCTGGTCGAGGCGCGCCGCACCGAGGCCGGCCAGATCCTGGCCCGCGCCCAGGAGCAGGCCGACGACCTGGTCGCCGCCGCGCAGCGGGAGGTCGACCAGGCCCGCGAGCGGTTCGCCGCTCTCGCGGCGACGGCGGCCGAGCAGTACGACGGCCGCCGCGCGGAGGCGGAGGCGCTGTACGCGGACGCGGTCAAGGCCGCCGACGACCGGCGCCGCGAGGCCGACGACCGGGTCGCGGCCGCGCACACCGAGGCGGAGGCGGCCCGCACCGAGCTGCGGACGAAGCTCCGCGCGCTCACCGACCAGTTCGACGCGGAGGCCGCCACCAAGCGCAAGGTCCTCGCCGACGAGCTCGCCGGGCTCAAGGCGGCGTGCGACAAGCAGCGCGAGCGCCTGCGGGATGAGGCCAAGACCGTCGCGGTGCAGCTGCGCGAGACCGCCCAGAAAGAGGCCGACCGCATCACCACGGAGGCGGAGCGGAAGGCGAAGGCCGTCACCGAGCGGGCGAAGGCCGATGAGGCCCGTGCCCGCCGGCTGCTGGAGGAGGCCCGGGAGGCGAAGAAGTCCGCGTCCCGCTGGAACGGCTGGCAGCAGAACATCAGCCGGAAGGCGTGGAAGACCGCGCCGTGGATCGCGCTCGCCGCCGGCGTCGGGCTCGCCGCCTCCGGCGAGTACGAGCTGGCCCGCATGGTCGGCATCAACACCTACGTCGCCCCGC
Organism: Streptomyces sp. NPDC002104; assembly: GCF_053593795.1. Lineage (NCBI taxonomy): Bacteria > Bacillati > Actinomycetota > Actinomycetes > Kitasatosporales > Streptomycetaceae > Streptomyces > Streptomyces sp. NPDC002104. The sequence goes on from NZ_JBSFDF010000053.1 coordinate 24,069, forward strand.
TGCTGCCGGTGTCCATCGACGTCTACTGCGTCACCGCGTTCCGGGCCAAGAAGGACATCCCGTACGCGCTGCTGCTGATGGCGTCGGCGAACGTGACCTACCACCTGTCCGAGCAGGCCGAGATCGTCAAGCCCGGCCACTCCGCTCCGTGGCAGCTCACCACGTTCGTCGTCCTGATCTTCGTGGCCGTCATCTGGCGCGTCCACACGCTCATGCACGACGACGGTACGGACGGCCACGGCAGCAAGGCCGCGGCGGGCGTCCGTACCGGTACGGAAGGCGGAAACGGAATGCCCGCCCGTACAGGTACGCACCGGCGTACCGACGGAACGGACACCGCGTCGGCCAGCCGTACAGAGGGCGCGAGCCACGACCTGTACGCCGCGCACACGGCGGTCCAGCCGGACGGCTCGGGCGCTGGATGGGACGGTACGGACCCTGTCCGCCCTGCCTCGCACCCGCCGCACGACGGCGACACCGAAGCGGCGATGACCAGGGCGTACAGCGACCGTACATACGACGTACACACCACCCCCGAAGGGGCGGCGCGTACAGGTACGGAGACTGTCGGGCGTACCGGGACGGCCAGCGCGGCCGTACAGGGACGCACCGGAGCCATCAGCGTCCGTACACAGCCCGGCAACGAGGCTGTGCCGGGGGCCCGTACAGGGACGGACGCCTCATCCTCTCCCGCAACCGGAACGGGCAGTACGGCAGGCGCGGAGCGTCCCGGTACGCCGGTACGGACGGACGAAGAACTCCTGCCGCTCGTACAGAAGCTCCCCCGCGGAGAGGACGGGTTCGTGACGCTCTACCAGGTCCGCAACCAGCTCTCCGTCAACAACACCCGCGCGGTGCGCCTGCTCTCCAAGGCCGGCCTGCTGCGCCCCGAGGACGCGGACAAGCACCTGACGTGATCCGAGTCCGGCACACACCAGTGAGGGCCAGCCCGAAGGAAGCGGGCTGGCCCTCGCTGCGACTGCCGGAAGCAGTCCACAGCCCCCCGAGTACAGCAGATCCGACCCCCACGGAGGACCCCGTGAGCACCGAAAACAACGGTCAGCCCTTCTTCGACGACCCGCACGCGGCGCTGCGCGAGATCGCGCAGAACCCGGCCGCCTACGCGCACTACCTGGCGGACTTCAACCGGGTCGTGCTGGACATGCAGGCCAAGCTGGAGATCCTCCAGCGCGAGGCCCGTGTGCACTGCCGCGGGACCCGCGTGGAGGGCGACAAGTGGGGCCAGGCTTTCCTGCGCTCTTTCCCGGTGGAAAATTCCCTGAACGACGTTCTCAAGAACCTTAAGAGCGTTACTGCGGGACTGGAAAAGAGCGCCCATAAGCGCCACGCCCACGACGAAAAGGTGAAGGAGGTCAAGAAGAGCCGGAAGGAAAAGGCGCAGCTCAAGGCGCGTAAGAACAACCCGACGCTCCAGGCCGCCCCGGAAAACCCGGGCCAGCAGGGTGCGCAGAGCCCGAATTCGGGCTATGGTGGCCCCACGTCGATTTACAACCTGGACCGCAGGGAGTCGGCGTGAGTGCAGGTCGCCCGCTCACGAAAGCCGAGCGGAAGGCAATGAACCGTGCAGAACACGAGCGGCAAATCACACAGGATTTGATCGCGCAGCACGGCAACGACCTCGGCACCTTCTACGCCTGGCTCCGGATTGTGAATATCCGAGGCACCCAGGCGTATCGCGACGGGAACACGGACTTCATCCGTGAGGCCGCGCTCGCCCTGAAGAACGTCTACAGCCGCCACTCCGGCTAGCTCACCGCGCCCCGCACGAAGGGCCGCGCCCGAACCTCGGGGGCGGCCCTTCGGCGACCCCAACGCGTGCCGCGCGTGTCGCGTGCCGCGCGTGACGTGCGCGCGTGTACGCGAGGCCGACACCGACTGTCAAGCCCAGGAGGAGGGGCCGCGTGTCCGACGACACCGACAGCAACGTCATCAACCTCCCCACTCGGGGCGGCGATTCCGGCGGAATGCCGGAAGTCCCCGATGCAGGGAATCTATTTTTCACCGAACCGTCCGGCGGAAGTGCGGACGACGGTGGTACTCCGGAATCCCCGGAAGGGGCGACCAGGGAAGTGCCGCCCATTCGTGGCCCTATTTCCCCGGAAGTCGCATTGCGGGAAACGGGAATGCCCGATGCCCCGGATTTCGACGATGAGGAATACGAGGAAGGCGAATACGAGCAGCCGCGTTCTCTCGCAGATCGCCTCGGTGACTGGCTGGAGCTCCGTCTGGAAGTGGCGCGGGACCGGCACGCCGGTGAAGCGCCGTTCCGTGAGGCGGAAATAGCACGCAAGGCCGCGCTTTTGGAGGCCCGGACCGCTCAGGAAACCGCGCTGATGGAGCAGAACGCGAAGTTCCACGCCGCGCAGATGAAAGCGAAGTCGGACAAGGCGGCGGCGCGCGGCAAGGCCGACGCGGCTCGGTCCTCCGGCTCCGGCCTGGGCGCCGACAAGGGCGGCCGCTCGAAGGCCGGCGGCGGGGGCAGCTCCGGCGGGTCCGGTCGCGGCGGGGGGCGGGGCTCGGGAACGAACGGGTCCGGCGGCTCCGGTCGCGGTTCCGGGGGCGGCAACTCCTCCAAGGGCGCCGGGAAGGGCCCTGATCGCTCCGCTGGCGGCGGCAAAGGCCCCTCGAAGGGCAACCAGTCGTCCGGTGGCTCGAACGGCCGCCAGAACGGCCCTGGAGGCTCCGGGTCGGGCAAGGCCGGTACGGGCAAGGGAAGTTCGGGCGGCTCGGGCGGCAAGAACGGCTCGGGCAGTACCGGGACCGGCAAGGGCGGCTCGAAGGGAGACGGCGGCAGGTCGAAGGACTCGCCGGCCTCCAGCCCCAGGGCGGAGCGGGCCCGCGGCCGCCAGGAGCGCGCCGCCGCCCGCCAGGCGGCACGCCATCAGCGGCGCAGCGCCGACCAGGCCGCCAACCTCGCCGACCGCAGCAAGGACCGCGACCAGGACCGCGCCGCCGTTCAGGCGGCGCGCGAGGAACGCCGCAGGGTTAAAGCCGAGCGGAAGGCCGCGGCACGGGCGAAGCGGGAGGCGGCCAGGGCCGCCGACGGCCGTACCACCCTGGGCGCGGCCCTCGGGGAGGAGGCGCAGCGCCGCTGGGACAAGCGCCGCGCGGCGGAGAAGGACAAGGCCGCGAAGGACGACAAGGCCAAGGACGCCACCGGCGACAAGGACTCCGAGGCCACGACCAAGAAGATGACCGAGGACGACCCTGAGAAGCCCTCGGACGGTCCGAAGGACGACTCCGCGACCAAGGAGCCGGACGACGACAAGAAGAGCGGCGAGAAGCCGTCTGACGCCTCCGCAGACACGGACGCGAAGGACGGCACCGGGACGGACACCGACCCCAAGACCGACGACGTCAAAGGCCCGTCCGACGATGACCTGAAGGACGACAGCGACGACGAGCGCTCCTTCAAGGAGAAGCTCAAGGATTTCTTCACCAAGGCCGGCGAGGACAACACCCCGCCCGAGCCGGAAGAGCCCTCAAGGCTTCGGCCCGAGGACCTGGGCGACGTCACGGTGGACCGCCCCGGCGGCCCCACCCGCACCCCGCAGCCCGAACCGGCTGAGGAAGACATCCCCGACGCGGTCATCGTCGACGATCCGTCCGACCCCTTCGGGGCGCACGTCAGCAGCCCGGCGAGCCTCCCCCGCGCGCCCGAGCCGCACACCCAGCGTCCCGGCACCAGCCGACCCACCGCACAGGAGGATCCCGTGGCCTCGGAGGTCAACAAGCCCACGTCGGGCCAGACCGGCATGGCGGCCCAGCACCGCACCGACATCACCTTCGGCGAGTACCTGATGGAGATCGTGAACATCGCGATCGCCGCCGCGCTCGACAAGGACCGCGCCCAGGACCTGGCCATCGCGCTCGGCAAGGTCGCCGACGCGCTGCGGGACATGGCGGCCGACCTGGTCGGTGACCACAACATCGCCACCGAGGTCGTCGACCAGATCACCGACCTGGCCGACGCCGCGGACCGCATGAAGCAGCTGGCCGAACGGTGCGCCACCGAGTGCGAGATCGCCTCGGAGGCCGCCCGGATCGCCGCCATGTCGGTCGGCCGCGTCTACGGCCAGGACATCGACGCCATGGACGACGCGGGCCTGGCCACCGCATCCTCCGCCGCCCACCACGACTAGAAGGGAGTCCGCTGATGAGCGACCTCGCACCCACCACCGGCGGCGGTGCCGCCGCCAAGACGGACGGCGACAACCGCTACAAGGCCGTCCAGAACAAGCTCAAGACGCTGGCCACGGCCATGGACCTGGCCGCAGGCGAGCTCGAAGTGCTGCTGCTCAGCATGCGAACCAACGCCCAGCGCTCCGAGGGCCTGGCCGTCGACATCGCCAACGCGGAGCTGGACCGCAAGTTCATCGAGATGACCAACCAGGTGTCCGTCGCCCTGGGCGGCGCCGCCGTCGAAGTGAAGAAGCTCCACGAGACGGCCCAGGAGGTCTCCGGCCTCGCCCACGACACGCGGCGTACCCACGCGCGGCTGTACGAGGGCCTGGACGACCTCCGCTCCAGCCGGCCGGAGCGCACCCCCAAGCCGGGCTTCTTCGTCCGCTGACCCGACCCACCGCAACCCCTTGATGGGCGGCCCGCCACGTAGGCGGGCCGCCCATCGCCACACCCGAAGGAGAAAGCCCGTGTCCGTGCCGCGCAGCGTCGCCCTGGAGCGCACCTTCTACACCCTGACCGCCCCGGTCCTCGCCGCGGCCCCGAACCTCTTCGCCGACAGCCCCGTCAACACGGTCGTGCAGCTGGCGGGCGTGGCCGGTATCGGCGGCTGGGTCCTGGCCGCCAAGAGCACCGACTCCGGTGCGGGACGCAAGATCCTGCGCTGGTCGCCGCTCGTGGCCGCCGCCGCGATCGACATCGCCGCCCGGAACACGATCGGCTGGGGCCCCTACTGCCTGGACGGACTCCTCGCCGCCGGCTGGGCGACGGCCGGCCTGCTGGTGATGCCCTTCTCCCGGCACACCCGCCGCCGTCACCGTCCCGCGCTCGCCGTCCCGGTCCCCGCGCCGCAGCTGCAGGCCGCCCCCGAGCCGTCCCTCGCGCAGCCGGACGACGGCGCCGACGCCTTCACCCGCCAGGTCCGCTGGCTGTGGGAGGAGCGCGGCCTGCCCGGCCGCACCATCGTCGTCACCGCCACCCCGCACCGGGGCATGCCCAACGACCTGTCCCTGCTGCTGCGCGCCTCCGAGGCCGGACGGCCGATCTCCAGCCTCACCCAGGAAGCGGTCGCCGCCGCGTTCGGTGTCGAGACCGAAGACGTACGGATCGAGGACGTGGTCCGCCAGTACGGCCGCGAAGGCGGACCCGGCTGGAAGGAAGTCCACGTCACCCCCGACCTGAACGAGCGCCGCCGCAAGGCCCCCACCACCCACGAGTGGTGGGCCGACCGGATCGCCGGCGGGCCCGTGCCCGGCTCGGAGTTCATCAAGAAGATCCGCGACCACGAGCGGAAGGTCACCCACTACATCGCCCAGGTCCCCGACGAGATGGGCGAGCCGCGCGTCAACCAGCACTCGCTGGCCGCCGCGCTGAAGACCAAGTACGACGAAGGCCGGCTGTTCGTCACTGTCGACGGCAACCAGGTCCTGGTCTCCCTGTGGGACTCCAGCCCGCTCGCGCAGATCTTCCCCGCCACGAAGGAGCTGCTGACCCCGGACAAGGACGGCCGGTGGGTGACCGGCTACCTCGGCAACGGCCAGCCCGCCCGCAACCGCGTCTACACCGACCGGGGAGCAGCGCACGGCCTGTTCGTCGCCCCGTCCGGCGGCGGCAAGACCCAGCTGATGGGCCTGCACGTCGCCGCCGACGCCCTGTTCGGCGCGGTGGTGTGGCTGGCGGCGGAAGCCCCGGACGAGAAGGCCGCCAAGCTGGGCGAGTACACCGACCGCTACGGCGTCGGCGCGCTCTACATGATCCGGCTCCTGCGCACCTTGGACGCGCTGATGGAGATCCGCGGCGAGATGCCGTGGGACGACGGACGGGTCTACGACTGGGACCCCAAGCTGCCGGGCTGCCCCTACCGGATGCTGTCCGCCTACCTGGACGAGTTCCTCTCCGCCGCCCGCAACGGCGACTACGGCGCGGAGATCATGGACCTCGCCGAGAAGGTGTCGGTCAAGGGCCGCAAGTACGGCATCGGGCTGAAGGTGGCCGGCCAGTCCATCTACGTGCAGGACGGGTTCACGCAGCTGCTGTGCGAGAACCTGCGCGAGAACTGCATCCCGGTCGTCCTGAAGGTCGCGCCGAAGAAGGTCGCCGAGATGTTCAAGACCCTCGGCATCTCCTCCGAGAACACCCCCGAGCCGCTCCCCCGCTCCTTCTCCCCTGCCGAAGCGGGCCGGATCGAGCGGGTGATGGCCGGAGAGCCCGAGCCGCCCGCCGACTCCAACACCGGCGGCGCCGGGTGGATCGTCGAAGCCAAGCAGCCCGAGGTCCTGCGCACGCTGTTCATGGACTTCAAGGCCGGCCTGGACGACTACTTCCCCGACATCGTCGCCAGCCTCACCGACTACGAGATCCGCGAGCTCGAGGCGCGGGACTTGTGGTTCGACTGGACCGAGCCGCCCCGGCCTGGGGAATTCGGCCCCGAACCGAGCGATGACGAGGACGGGGACGACAGGCCGAAGAGGGGCGGCGGCAAGCCTCGCGGCGGAGGGAAGTCCGCCGCGCGCCGCGACGCGGTCACCTCGCCCCGCCAGGCGCTGGAGGCCATCAAGAACCTCTCCGGCGTCTGACCCCACCCCGTACACACCCGCAGGGCCCGGCCGCATCCCGGCCGGGCCCTGCTCACCTCTGGAAGGACACACCGCTCGTGGCCGTATCGATCTCCGTCGTCGTCCTGCTCGCCATCGTCGTGGTCGTCCTCATCCGAGGCGGCTCCGTACGCCTCTGGCACGCCCTGGCCTGCGCCGCCTTCGGCTTCTTCCTCGCCTCCACCGGTGCCGCGCCCTTCATCACCAACGCGATCAGCGGCGTCACCGGCTGGATCTCCACCTTCTGACACCGCCCGGCCGTCGGCGTCGACGGCCGCCGCCCCCTGCACCTCCGACGCCTTCCGAGGAGCCCCGATGCCCCACCCCACCCACGCCCCGCCCATACCGGCCCGCACGAGCGCGCCGCCCGCCGAACTGTCGCTGGAGGCCCGCATGGCCGCCACCGACGCGGCGATGACCATCCGGCTGGAGGAAGCCGCCGTCGCCTACGAGGTCAACACCGCGCACATCCCCACCGAGCCGGTCGACCTGGGCGACATCGTCACCCTCCCGCTCACCCCGACGCTCCAGCCCCCGACTCCGTACCCGACCCCGGTCGCGGCGCTCCTCCAGCGCGCGCACCACCGGCTGCTCACCGGCGGCTGGTGCTCCGGCGCCCTGGTCGACGAGGACGGTGCCCGCTGCCTGTACGGCGCGATCCACATCGAGGCCCGCGGCGACCAGAGCTTGGAGTCGCGCGGCCTTCAGGTCCTGATGGACGCGATCCGCCGCCAGTTCGGCGAGATCGACTCCGTGCCGTCCTTCAACGACGGCTTCGCCAGCGGCCGCATCCCGATGCGGATGCTCGACCAGGCCGCCGGCCTCGCCGACGCCCGCGGCCTCTGACCCGGCTCCGGACCACCTGCCTCGCACCCGAACCCTCGCGGTCGGGTGCGGGCCAGGCCCTCCGGCCTGCACACCACCACCCGTCACATGAACCCGATCAAGGGAGCGCCTCGCCATGCAGTCCGACGACAAGCCCATCAACGGCCAGCACAACCCGAGCTTCCTCGACCTGTTCAACCAGACGCCCCCGCAGCCGGACACCGACCTCAACAAGGACCCCGGCACCATGCGCTTCGCCCAGCTGCGCGCCGGGTGGAACGCCTCCTGGGAACAGGGCGGCTTCCTGCACGGGCGCTGGGAGGAACTGCGCCAGGCCCCGCAGGCCGGATGGCACCTCATGACCAACTGGATCAAGGCTCTGCTGATCCTCACCGGCGTGAGCGCGGTCATCATCCTGCTCGACACCGCGGGCGACATCTTCGACGCCACCCTGAGCCGCATGGCCGACACGGTCCCCGCCACCCGGGCCGGCACCACCGCCGCCGGCGAGCTGTGGGGCGTGGTCGACAACCCGATCCGCTCCTACATCGCCCAGCACACCGCCGGCCTTAGCGTCAGCGCCTCCGCCGTCTACACCTTCTGGCAGCTCGTGGGCTGGTTCGGCCTGATCGGCGGGTTCATCGGCAGCACCGGCGCCCGCATTACCTGGACCTGCTGGGGCGCCGGAAGCGTCCTCGCCGTGTGGTCCGCGGCCCCGGCCGACGGACGCACCGTCGCCACCGGGATCGCCGTCCTCGCCTGGACCATCGCCTCCACCCTCGCCCTGCGCGGCCTGAGCCTGCGCCCGATCGTCAACAACTTCCTCCCGCCCGCCCCGGCCTTCCAGCCCCAGATCGAGATCCGGCCCGAGATCCACATCCCCGCCCCGGCCCCCGCGCCCGACGACGACACCCCCGACAACGTCCACCAGCTCCAGCGCTGACCCCCGGTCGCTCCGCCTGGTCCTCGCCCCTCCCCGCCACCGGCGGGGCCGGGCGAGGGCCGGACAGGCCGACCGGCCTCACGTACCACCCGCCCTGTCCCCGACCGAATGGAGAACACGTGGCCGTCATAGGCGTGCTGACGGAGCCGACCCCGCCCACCTGGTGGAAGGCCAACCGGCACAAGGTCTACGGCGTGCTCGGACTGCTGATCGGCTACCTGATCGGCACGAACCTGCACGGCGCCGACCCGCAGCCCCAGCACCCGCGCCCGAGCCACACCACGCCGGCCCTGCCCGGCGCGCACCGCACGCACACGCCCGCCTGATCCGTCACCCGCCGCACCCCCGCCGACGCTGCTGTCGGCGGGGGTGCGGCGCTGTGCACCGACCTCTGGAGGAACCGTCCCGTGCTCATCCCCCGCCCGCGCCGCCGTATCGGCCGGCCCCGCCCGCAGCGTCCCGGCCCCCGCTACCCGTACCGCCCCCACCGGCTGCCCGGCACCTGGAACCGGTGATGCCGCGCCGCCGAACTAGGCGCCGCCGCCGCGAGGTGACCCGGGTGCTGCGCGAGGCCGCGGCGCTGCCGGAGTTCGACCGCGGCACGGTGCCCGAAGGGCTTGTGACCAGAAGGGCATTACGGGACATGCAGCTGAGTCCCGGCGGCAATCAGGGCCCGGTCGCGATCCTGCGGTGCAGGCTGTGCGCGACCCGCCCGCAGTGGTCCTGCCGTCACCCGACCCGCGGCTTCCTGCTCCGCGTCGACCTGGCAGTGCCCAAGCGGGTGCCGACCCTCGCTCAGGAGTGGGCGCTGGACCGGGCGATGGCAGCCCGCCAGACCTGCGGCGACTGCGGGAGGCGGTTCTACTTCTGCCTCTCCAAAAAGCTCGGCTGTTGCATCGAGTGCTTCGACGGCACCCCCGTGGACCCCAGCAGCCTCATGACCATCCCCGTCCCGCTCACGCACCTGCTCGCCGCGTGAACCGGCCCCGTCCCGACCGCACAGGCCGGGACGGGGCCCGCACAACCCGGGCGGCCGCAGCACCGGCAAAAGGCCGGCCGCCCGCTCCCTCACCCATCGAGATCAGGAGAAACCCAGCATGACGCATCGCCCCGCTGTCTTCGCCGCCCTGCTCGGACTGACCCGCGCCGGGAGCGCGATCGGAGATTTCTGGATCCAGAACGACTTCTGCGCCCGGGTGAAGGGCGCCTCCGACGACCACCCGGTCACCTTCAAGGACCCGGTCACCGGCCAGGAGACCACCCACGGCACGGCCGGTGGCCGCTCGGCGTGCCTGCACCACTGCCTCACCTACACGGCCACGCAGGCGATCGTGGCCGGGGCCGGCGCCCGCGCGCTCGGCATCCGGGTTCACCCGGCCGCCGCCGCGGCCGCGCTCGCCATCTCCTTCACGACCCACTACGCCGCGGACCGCCGCGTCCCCGGCAAGGGCCTGCTGGAGAAGATCGCCACCAAGACCGGCAAGGGCGGCTTCTACAAGCTCGCCGACTTCGGCATCAACGGGGCCTTTCAGCTCGACTCCGCATGGCACCACGGCTGGGAGACCGTCGCCGCGCTGGTCGCCACCACCAAGTCCACCACCCGGTGACCGCCAGCCGTCCGCGCACCCGGCTGGACCGGGTGCGCGCCTCCGTCGGCATCGCCCAGCTCGCCCTCCAGCAGATCGAGGACGACCTGAGCGCCGACGACGTCGACGGCCCCGAGCTCGCCGCGATCCTGCGCGAGCTCCAGGAGGACATCGACGTCCCCGGCGGCCTCTTCCCCGCCCTCGCGCAGCTGCTCACCGTCGCCGCGCGGCGGGCGGAGCAGATCGAGCCCGACCGCGACGGAGACGCCTCCTGCCCCCTTCACGAGGCCGCCGCGCTCCTCACCGACAACGCCGGGCCGCGCCTCACCTGGGCGGCCCGCTCCCTCGACCCGCAAGGAGACCTCGCATGACCTCGGAGCTGTACCCGGACCTGCCCGAGAACGGGCTGATCGTGCTGATCGGTGCCTCCGGCGCGGGCAAGTCGACGCTGGCCCGCACCTGGCCGGCCTCCCAGGTCCTCTCCCTCGACGGCCTGCGCGGCACGGTCAGCGACGACCCCGGCGACCAGGGCGCGACCGGCGACGCCGCCGACGTCCTCAAGCTGATCCTGGAGCGCCGGATGGCCCGCCACCTCAACACGGTCATCGACGCCACCAACGTCGAACAGTCCGTGCGGGTGGAGCTGGTGATGGCCGCCAAGCGGCACGGGATGCCGACCGTCGCGGTCGTCGTCGCCACGCCGCTGCCGGTCTGCCTGGAGCGGCAGGGCCCGCGGCCGGACAGCCGGCGGGTGCCCGAGGACGTCGTCCGCTCCCAGCACCAGGCCATGGTCCACTCCCACCAGCGCCTCGCCGCCGAAGGCTTCAACACCATCGTGTTCGCCGACGCCCTGCACCGCCTGGAGCCGTTCCTGGGGCGGCTCTCGAAGGTCCGGGAGGCCGACCTCGGGCGCGACGGCAGCGACGGCCTGGGCGACCTGTGGCTGGCCCGCCGCTTCTTCGGCCCGGAGATCCTGCCGTTGTGGCGGTGGCGGCCCGGCTCGGACCTGGTGACCGGCCGGGACCGCGTCGCGGAGCTCCGCCTCGGGCAGCAGTACCTCACCCTCGCGCTGCGCGAGGACGTCGACGGCGAGGGCGACTTCGGCTTCGACGTCCTGCTGCCCTGCCCCGTGGACCCGGAGTGCGACGGGCAGGCGTGGGCGCCGGCCTACGCGGTCACCGACCTGCACAAGGCGCTGACCGGCGCCATGGACAACGACCCCGAGATCGTCTGCACCGTCCACGGCGGCCTCGACGACGTCGACCAGGAGGCCGACGACTACGACCGGGGCTGGGACGACGACCCCGAGGGGCGCGCCGACCTCGAGGCGCAGGCCCTGGAGGCGATCAGCGCATGAGCGCCCAGGCCCCGGTGTGCGGCTGGGACCAGGCCGTCTTCCGGTGCGGGCGGTGCGGGGCTGAGCACACCGCCCGCACCGAGGCCGACTACCTCAAGGTGGTCGGTGCCCACGGTGACGCCCACGCGGTGTGGGACCGGCTGAATCCCATCGAGCGGGACGGGATCACCTCGATCCTGCGCATCATCCTGGCCGCGCCGGAACTCGCCGCGGAGCTCCTGGCGCTCGCCGACCGGCAGCCGGCCGGGGGCGAGGGCCGGTGAGCCGGGCCGCCGACGGGCCGCACCCGCACCCGCTCACCCCGGCCGACCTCCCGGACGGCGACGACTGGTTCAGCGGCTGCCCCGACTGCCACCTCCCGATCCAGGGCGGGGGCGCCGGCCTGGCCGCGCACCGCCGGACCGTCCACAACCCCCGCCGTGACTACGGCGACCGCCGCACCCCCATCACCATCCAGCTCGACTACTGACAAGGAGGCCCTCATGGCCGTCCAGACCGCTCCGGCCGACACCTTCACCGCACTCGACACCTGCTTCACCACGGACCTCGCCGCCCTCATCGGCAGCGAACCGCCACGCGACCTCACCCCGAACCGGTTCATCGACCTGGTCGAAGAGGTCCGCGACGTCCTCGCCTCCTCCAGCCTCGGCAACTTCCAGGAAGCCGGGGACGACCTGGACCACGCCGCCACCTACCTCACCGACGCGCTGACCGAGCCCGGCGCCGACATGCCCGCGCTCCTGGCCCGCGCGCGGACCCACCTGCGCGCCGCGATCGAAACGGCCAGCTGACCGCCCTGAGCTGAGCGCACTCCGTGCCGCCCCGGACTCCCGCACCTCGCGGGGGCCGGGGCGGTCGCGGTGGCCCCTCAACACAGGAAGGAGACGGGCGCCATGCCGTTGCCGTATTTCGAGGTGGACGTGCCCATACGCAGTACCGAGATGCCCGGCGTGCGGGGGCTGCACGTCTTCACCGGCCGGGCCGACAGCCGCAGCGCCGCCGTACGGATCGCCCACGAGGTCTACGACGCGGCACGCGCCGCGACGGAGGCCGGGCTGGAGATCCCGCACGGACGGCCGGACGGCTGGGGTGCCTGCGGATACCGGCCCGGCTGGGAGCTCGACTGGCCCGCCGCGACCGCCGGCCGCTGGACGAACCCCTTCCGCTGGACCAAGCCCAGCACCTTCGAGTTGTAGCTCCGCCCCGGGACAGCCGCCCTGCTTGACCGGCTGACGACTGCCCCGGGCCACCCATCCCGTACGAGACGAGAGGGAGACCTCAGTATGGACTCCGTCCTGCACACCACGGGCCGGTTCGGCCCACGCACCCTCCTGATCACCGCCGCAGCCGTCCCGCTGACCGGCTGGGCGGTCCACGCCACCGTGCTGATCAAGCAGAACGCCGCCAAGGACAAGGACCCGCTGACCGGGCTGCTGCGCCGCGACGCCTACACCGCCCGCGCCCGCCGGCTCCTGGCCCGCCACGGCGACAAGGTGACCGTGGTCATGGTCGACGCCGACCACTTCAAGCAGATCAATGACGGCATGGGCCACGAGGCGGGCGACACCGTCCTCGCCGCGATCGGAGCCCGGCTCACGGCGTGGGCGGGCCCGCGCGCGTCCGTGGGCCGCCTCGGGGGCGATGAGTTCGCCGTGGTCCTGGAACTCGCCGCCGACCGCCGTACGCAGCGCCTGGAGCAGCTGGTCCGGATGCTGCACACGGCGGTCACCCTGGACGACGGCCGCACCGTCGCCGTCGCCGCCTCGGTCGGCGCCGCGGCCCCGGCCTTGGTCGGCTCCCGCGACCTGACCGCCCTGCAGAGGGCGGCCGACGCTGCGCTGTACGACGGCAAGCACTCCGGCCGCGCGGTCCTCGCCGTCGCCGCGCACACCACGCTCCCGTCCGTCAACGGGCGCCGGGCCGGCAGGCCGGGCACGGCCGTGTGGGGGCGAGCGGCATGAGCACCGCCACCCTTCCGCCGGCGGGCGACTGGATCCGCGGCATCAGCATCCGGCAGCCGTGGGCCACCGCCATCGCCACCGGGGCCAAGCCGATCGAGAACCGCCCGCAACCCTGGTCCTGGCGCGGCTGGCTGCTGCTGCACGCCAGTCTCCAGACCGACCGGCCTGCCCTGCGCCTGCCGCTGGTCGCCTGCGCGATCCGCGGCCGCGACCTGCCGACCGGCGCCGTGATCGGCGTCGCCCGGCTGACCGGCTGCCACCAGGACCCGGACGGGACCCCGCCCTGCGGGTCGTGGTCGGAGCCCGGCCAGTGGCACCTGGAGCTCGCCGACGTCCAGGAGCTCGCTCTGCCCATCCCCGCCCGCGGTCGGCTCGGGCCCTGGAAGCCCGGCGAGGACCTGGTCGCCCAGGTCCTCCAGCAGCTGCCCGACTTCCGGCCGTGACCACCCGGGGCAAGAAGAAGCAGCCGTTCGAGCCGGGCCTGATCCCGGCTCCCGGCACGCTCCTGGAATGGCGCGACAGCCAGCACTTCGACCACTGGCAGGACCGCCCCTGCGCGCTGTGCGACAAGCCCACGCCGATGCGCTCCCACGCCGGGGAGCCCGTCCACAAAGCGTGCGCTGAGGACTGGATCGCCGCGAATCCCACCGAGGCTCGCCTCGGCCGGTTCGCCTCCGACACCCAGCCCAAGAGCACCAAGCGCGCCACCCACGCCTGAACCCTCCCGTCGGAGGACCCCATGAGCAGCACCGACCACCACGTCGACCACACCCTCGCCTACCCGGAGCCGCCGGCCTCGCCGCTGTGGCACCGCCACGGCAACGCGAAGGCCCGGCCGCTCACCACCGCACAGCAACGACGCAACCGCGAGCTCCTGGTGCTCGCGCAGCGCACCCACCGACCCCGCACCCCACGCTCCCCCAACACCCTGGCGGAGGCCAGCCGATGAACCCCCAGACGCACCTCGCCATAGACGGCTACGTCGACGCGATCCCCGCCCCCGGCCGCGACCGGGGCACCGCGACGTTCGACCTGATCCACTCCCCCGCCGACGCGGACACCATCGCCCTCGACACCCCCGACACCGTGTACGCCTGCACCACCGCCGACCCCGGCCTCGCCGACGTCCTGCTGAGCGAAATCCAGCGCGGCGACCTGCTGCGCGTCACCGGCACCCTCACCCCGCCCGGCACCCCCGACGCCCCGGCCCTCTTCACCGTCGCCGGGCTGGAGGTCCTCGAGGCCGCTCCGGCGTTCATGCCCTTCGACCTCGTGCTGGAGCGCTGGGGCGACTACGTGGCCGTCTTCGACGCCGACCGGGACCAGGTCCCGGTGTTCACCGCGTCCGGCACATGGGTCGGCGAGGCCGCCAGCCCCGACGTGATCAGCGACCTGATCGCCGCCTACAAGAAGGGCGGCTCGCGATGACCACGACGCTCCCCGCACAGCGCACCGTCCTGGAGACGTTCCCCGCCGGCCACCCCCGCGGCGTCTGGCCCGCCGACGAATACGCCGCCGCCCAGCGGGCCCAGGGCACCGAGGCCCACGTCGTCATGGACCTCGGCAGCGACCAGTTCCTCGTAGTCACCGACACCACCACCCGCTGAACCACCCAACCGAGAGGCGCCCATGAGCGACACCGAGACCGAGACATTCGAGACGATCCGCTACACCGCCGACGTGGTCGCCTTGACGCCCGACGGCAACGTCCTGCTGATCGAGCGCGACTGGCCGCCGTTCGAGGGCGCCTGGGCGTTGCCGGGTGGCCACCAAGACGAGGGGGAGACCAGCCGCATGGCGGCCGCCCGGGAACTCCTGGAGGAGACCGGGGTCCCCGTCGACCCCGACCAGCTGCGCGCGATCGGCACCTGGGACCACCCGGGCCGCGATCCGCGAGGCAGGTACAGCACCGACGCCTACCTCGCCGTCGTCCCCGCCGGCACCCCGATCGTCGCTGGAGACGACGCCCGCACCGCCCGCTGGTGGCCCCTGGACGCCCTGCCGGAACGACTCGCGTTCGACCACGCCGACATCCTCCGCGCGGCCACGGCCCTCTGAGACACCGCCACGCGACACCAAGCGCCGCGCCCCGACCGGAAGGCCGGGGCGCGCCGCTCTCTTGTTCTCTCCCCTCACCAGCACACCAGAGGAGCCCCCGCGTGTTAGCCACCCTGATCACCGCCGCCCTCGCGATTGTCGCCACCCTGCTGGGCGCGATCGTCAGCGGCCGCTTCCAGGAGCGCGCCGCCGAACGGCAGGTGCGCGTCAGTCACGGCGAGGCGATCCGACGCGACCGCCTGGAGGCCGTCACCGCGCTCGCCTGCGCCGCCAGCGACCACCGCACGACGATGTGGAGGCGCGGCGACGCGGTCCTCAAGGGCGCCGGCCCCGAGCGGATCGAAGCCCTGCGCGGCGAGAGCCACATGACCCGCAGCGCGGTCACCCGCCCACTGGTCGCGCTCCGCGTCCTCTTCGAGGACCAGACCGTGCGCGCCGCCGCCGACCGCATGATCACGCTCACGTACGCGATGCGGGACGCGTACGCCACCACTGAAGACCTCACCGCCGCCCGCGAGGCCGCGAAGGTTGCCCACGACGACTTCGTCAACGCCGCCGCCCACTACCTGCGCCCGGCGAGCACCCACACCACCTTCGAGCAGGAGCCCACCCGATGAAGCGTCCCTCCTTCCGCCGCTGCGGGACCGCGCCCGGCGCCCTCTCCCCCGAGGACCAGGCCGTCATCGACCAGTTCCGCGCGATGCTCACCGCCGTACGCAACCCGCATCCCTGGACGCCCGGTGGCTCCCAGGACATCGCCATGCGGGTCGGACCGTTCGTGGAACGCGCGCACACCCGGCCCGGCGACGACCACGGCCCCGACCTGATCGCCGTCACCCTGGTCCACCCCGACACCCCGCACGCCGCGGCCTACCTCCACGGCCGCCAGCTCGGCTACACCAACCGCGGCTGGCTCCGCTGCCCCACCACCGCGATCCTCGGCTTCTGGCAGCCCGGCTACACGATGCTCACCCACGCCGCCGCCGGCCTGCCCCTGCCCGGCGACGTCGGCATGGAGCCCGCGCACTACGCCCTCTACATCGAGGCCCGCAAGCGCGACGACAGCCTGGACGGCTACACCCTGCTGCGCCTCGGGCCGTACACCCAGTCCCGGCACGCTCAGCAGGACTACGACCGGCTCACCGGCACGCTGGAGGGCCGGGAGACCACTGCGGTGCCCGGCTTCCGCGTCTCCGCGCGGTACGCGCCGTTCGACGTCAGCGACCATCAGCTGTTCGTCGACCCGTACGAGGCCGACGCCGTTGCGCTCCTGGACGCGGCCGTCGCGGGGGTGAGCGCATGATCGCCCCGGCCCTGTACGAGATCGAGACCAGCGAGGGCGACGACGGCACTACGCACCCCGCCGAACAGCTCTGGACGCCCTGCGCCGACGGCGCGGCCGACCACGGGTTCATCGCCCACCAGGGCCTGTTCGTCGCCGGGATCGACGGAGCCGACGATGACCTTTACCCGGTCGGCTTCCTGGTCCTCGGACACCAGCGGTGGGCCGACGTCATCGAGGCCGCCGCCGCGTACATGGCCCGGACCCATGGCTGGAGGAACCTGCACCTCTACCCCGGCGACGACCCGGCGGTCCTCATCCCCCGCATCCCGCGCGCCGTCCACACCCACGGCGCCTTCTTACGGCACCCGCACCCCGAACACGGCTGCGGATGCGAGTGGGACGACACCTGGCGCATGGTCTGGGCACCCAGCACCGAGCCCGGCGCCGTCCCGATCACCGCCCTACGGCACCCCGCCGCCTCGGCGACCGCCGCCGGCCTCCCCAACCCCGACGAAGACGGTGCGCCCGCGACCTGGGCGACCTGACCCCTGCTCCACCCGAAGCCCTGCCTCCGGCCCCGTGCCGGAGGTAGGGCTTTTTTCGTTTCTGGAGTCAGAGCCGTCAACTCCGCGCCGTCCGGCACTCGATGGATCATGAGCCCGCAAATGGACTCCCCAAATGGGGAGCGATGCTCGCAAGCCAGTCCTGGCAAGGGTTCTGGGTGTGCCAAGATGCCCCTGCCGCGCACGGTGCGGCCCACGCATGAGTAACAAGGAAGGGCACTCCCCGTGCTGAACCCAAGCGCAGCGCAGCCGATCGAACCCCCCGAGGGAAGTACCGTCGTCGGCACAGGGAAGGGTGGCGTCGGCAAGAGCACCGTGGCCGCGCACCTCGCCGGCGAATCCGCGGCTGCCGGGGAGCGGACCCTCCTCATCTGCGTGACCGGGCAGGATGACGACGACCTCGGCATCAAGCGGTTCAACCGCGGAATCCACCCGGAGGGCCCGTCCGTCATAGACGGTGAGGGTCTCTACAGCGCCATACACGATCGCACCCCGCTCCGGCCGATCCGGGAAGTACGCCCGAACCTGGACGTGATGCCTGGTGGGCCTAAGGTCGGGGAGATCGACGGCCTCCTGATGCTGCGCACGCTCCAGGAAGGTGCAGGCGTCGTCATGTCGCTCGCGCAGGCCCTGGCCCCGATCGCGCCTCTCTACGGCCGCATCATCTTCGACAGCGCCCCGGAGAAGGACTCTCTGGAGCAGCTGGTGCTCGCCGCCGCGAAGTACCTCATCGTGCCCACCCGCTCCGACGATTCCTCGGTCCGCGGCATGGAGCGCATCAGCAAGAACTTCAAGCTGGTGAAGACCCAGGTGAACCCTCACCTCCAGATGGCCGGGGCCTTCCTCTACGGCTCGAACCGTGCGGCGACGCTGATGCACGCGGCCGTCTATGAAGACATCCGCACGACTCTGGGCGAGGGCACGCCGATCCTGGAGACGATCGTGGGCTACCGAGAGGTGCCCGCCCGCAACGCCCGCAAGAAGGGGCTGCTGTTCGGCGAGTACGCCGACCTGCTTCCGACCTCCGCGACGGCGTACGACGTGAAGGCCGGCCGCGCCACATCGGCCGACGTCGTCCCGGACACGATCGTCCCGCTGGCCAAGGAGATGCGGGAGCTGAACCAGGAAATCTTCGACCACACCAGGAGGAGGGCCTGATGGGCCTGTTCGACGTCGACGAAGAAGCTCAGCAGGGCCAGGGCACAGGCGGCCTCTTCGGCGGAGGTCTGGCGGCAGCGGCCGGTGCGGTGAGCGTGGTGGTCAAGCCGCTGCCCGGCACCTCCCTCGCCTTGATCCCCGCGCCGTACCAGCCACACAGCGAAGACGAGCTGTCCGACCAGGAGCGCGCGGACCTCGAAGCCTGCAAGGCCGGGGTCGACAACCTCCGCAACGCCTTCTGGATCGCGGGCAAGTCGTTCGAGACCATGAGCGTGGCCAAGCTGCATCGCGAGGAGAACCCCAACTACGCGGCATGGGTCTGGGACACCTGGGAGGTCTCCGAATCCCAGCTCTACCGGCTTATCGACGAATGGCGCGTCGGTGAAGCTCTCGCCAACCTCGGGCACAAGCCGCCGGAGTCCCACGTCCGCGCGATGACCGAGCTGCGCCGCCAGACGAACGACAAGGTCGCGATCACGGTCTACGACACCATCGCCCGATGCAGCCCTCGCGTCACAGGGGAGCTCGTGGAGAAGGTGGTGGGTGACCTCGGTTTCCTCCCGAAGGACGCCAAGGCCGCCGACGTCGGCCGTCGCGTCCGCGAGCTCCTGGAGGCGCCGGATAAGAAGTCCGACGCCGACGAGAAGAACGATGGTGTCCCTGACATCAGCTCGCTCGGCAGCGACTCCCCAAATGGGGAGTCGAGCCGGAAGCCCAGCAATAGCAAGGCGGACCCCCTTGCAGCGAAGGACATCGAGCGACTGCAGACCACCCTCGCCTCCCTCCAGGAGGCGGCGAAGAAGGTGAACAAGTCGGCAGCACGCCGGGCCGTCGAAGCCCAGCCGGACATCGCCGTCCCGCTCATCCAGGAGATTGGGTCGCTGCTCCAGCAGATCGACCGAGCCGTGGCGATCAGGCTTCCGAAGGCGGAGTGACCTCCGAGACTGAAGACGAAGGCCGGCCCCAGACCACCGGGGCCGGCCTTCCGCGTTCCCGAAGCCGTCATGGTCCGGTGAGGATGTTGTGGGTGCCGATGCGGCGCCAGATGGCGGGAGTGTGTGAGATCGCGCGCGGAGCGGCTGGCCGTACGGTGTGAGGCATGGGTTCCAAGCACGGTTGGACAGCAGACCGCGACCTCGTGGTGCGCTGCCTGGCCGAGGCCGCGGCCCTGTGGCAGGCCGGCGAGTGGACTATCAGCCCCCCAGAGCGGGCCGCAGCCAGCGCGACCGGCCTGACCGCAGCGCCCGTGTACGGCTATCCCAGCCTCCCGGCACACGGCCCCACGGCCAACCTGCTCGTCCCGTCGTCCTGGCTACAGCGGGCCGGGCGCCTGGCTGCGCTCGCCGGGCCCTTGTGTTCGGTCACTCGATCCTTGCCCGCCCGGGGGCCGCTGCCGATGTTGCTCGGCGCGGCGGCTGACCTGTGCGACCACCTTCGCGAAGACGTGGATCTGCTCGATACCCAGTGGGCGCTCGACACCACAGGCGACTGGCAGACCTGGGAGTTGGCTGCCGTCTCCGACGACCTATGGCGCAAGGCGGACGCGATCGACATCGTGGTGGGCCGCCTCTCCAGGTTCCTGGGCGTGATCCTGATTGCGGACTGACCCGAGCCGTTACAGGCTTTTCTGCCCCAGGTCATCCAACTGCTTCCACAGCCGTCGCACCGCGAGCGCCAGGACGGCCTGGTCGGTACCGTCCAGCCGCTCCGAGTGCGCCACGGGGGAAGCGAACACCCCGTCACGGATCAGGCCGGCATGGAGGGACACCCACGTGTGCCCCATGCTGCTAGTGATCCCGATCCACCGGCCGTCACCGGAATGCTCGATGCGCTCCATGGTCGGACCGACCCACGTTGTACGGGTGTCGTCCTGCCAGTTCATGACGGTGATGATCATCTGTGCGACATCCGCCGCGAGCAGCCCTGCAGTGTCCGGCATCGTTGAGCCTCCCCTTAGTCGCCGCCGACCCTACTCGCCAGCAGACCACTCGTCCGGTGAGGAATGAAACGCCAGGGGATTGGACGCCACCTGCCCGACAAGTCATGGCCCGGTGAGGATGGAGTGGGTGCCGATGCGCCTCCAGATCACATGCGGTGTGCCAGGACGAACCGCGGCCCCGTACGCCCACGTGGCGCGTCCGGCGGGGCCGGTGCCCATGGACCAGGTCAGCTCGTAGACGTGGGGAAATCCGCTGACTTGCTTGATGCGGAGGCCGGCGCGGAACCGTCCACCGTCGCGCAGGTCGTGGACGAAGGCATTGACGGCCCGGCGGAAGCGCCGGCGCTGTTCAGGGGTGAGGCGGTCCAGGTCGGATGCGAAGCGAGGCAGGGTCTCGTACGTGGGCACGGTGAACCTCCAGGACGCACGAAGCCCCCGGCCGGAGTCGGCCGGGGGCGGTGGTTGCTGGTCGTGTTGAAGGGCGTCGGTGACGCGATGCGCTCAGTGGACGGTCGGGGGAGTGGTGCGATGGTGCGTGTTGGCACTGGTTGACGTTGGAGCCGGCTGGAGTCGGATTTCGTGGCGAGTGGTGCCGATGTGGTCGGCGCGCAGTAATCGCACGGCCGGGGTCAGCTCTCGTAGCAGGCGCGCATCAGGTCCGCCCACTGCTGCGCCAGGAGCATGTCGCCGGCGCAGCTCTCGCAGTGGGGCACCGTGTCGATTCGTGTCGGGTAGTCGGACTGGGCTGACCGGACCGTGTCGGTGACCCGCCGGGTGAGGGGCCGGTCGCACAGCGGGCAGAGGTCTCCGTGGAGCAGTTCGTTGGTCATGCGGCGCACTGTGCACACGGCCGCGGCTTACCGTCTCGGGCTGTGGCGGCGGCCCGCCTGGCGGGCGCCACGGTAAAGATCTGGTGATGGCCTCCCGCCCGGCGGGAAGGACCCCGGATCACGCTTTTCGGCAGGTCAAGCCCGGTGTTCCATGGGCCGATGATCAGCCATACACCGATCCGTCCTGGGGACGGGCGCTATCTCTTCCGCGGCGTGATGGTCGGCGACGGCCACCGTGCTGCGGACACGTCGCTGCGGGCCGCTCAGGATGAGGCCGGTGTCCCGCCCGGGATCTGGAAGGGCCGGGGCCTGGCCGGTGTCGGCCTGGTTGCCGGGGATGTGGTGACCGAGCGGCAGGCCGAACTCCTCCTGGGGGAGGGCCGGCACCCGGACGCCGACCAGATCGAGCGCGAGCGCCTGGAGGCGGGCGACGATCCGGCGAAGGCCCGGAGAGCGACCGTGCTGGGCAGGCCCATCGAGCACAACCGCTCGCCCAAGACCGAGAAGGCCAAGGAGCGCGTGCCCTTGCTCGGCATGCACTTGGTGTTCCGGCCTCCGCCGACCGCTCACCTCGTGTGGGCGCTGTCGGGTGACGAGGATCGTCGGGTGCTGGAGCTGTGCCAGGACATCGCCCGGGACGAGACGCTTGAGTGGCTGGAGGATGCGGTCGCTCAGATCCGCTGGAAGGGCGGCGGCAAGCACCGGGCCGGTGTCCGGGACGGACTGATCGTCGCGGTCTTCCGGCACTACGAGTCCAGAGCCGCGGAGTCCAAGCCCCTTCTCCACGATCATGCGCTGGTGTCGATCCGTGCCCGGCGGCCGGACGAGAAGGGCACGTGGGGCAACTTGTCGGCGGATTCGATGCTGGCCCACATCGTCGCGGCCGACACCCTGTACGTATTGACTTTCATGAGGGAGGTGTCCGCCCGGCTCGGGTGGGCGTGGGAGCCGCGTGAGGTGACCCCGGGGCGCCGGCCCGTCATGGAGATCGCGGGCATCGACCGGCGGCTCATCGGCTGGCAGTCGACGCGCCGTCAGCAGATCGAGGAGGCCCTGTTCGTCCTCACTGCCGAGTACGTGGAGGAGCACGGGCACGAGCCGGGGGAGCGGGCCGCGTACGGGCTGGCCTGCCGGGCCGCCGACCGGACGCGCCCGCACAAGCGCAAGGAGCCGCGGTCGCTGTCCCAGCTCCGCGAACGATGGCGGGAGTCGGCCATCGCCGCGTTCGGTGCCGATGTCGTGGACCGGCTCGCGGAGCGGGCGCGGGCGGCGGCTACGGCGGTGTGGGCGCGGGTGAGGCCGGTGGTCGACATAGTGCTGGCGGCCGTCGACACCGTGGCCGTGGTGTACGTGATGCGCGGGGCTTTCAAGCGCCACCACCTGCTCGCCGAAGCGCGCCGCTACCTCGCCTACGCCCTGCGCGGCCGCCCGCACGAGCCCGGCCTGGACGAACGGATCGTGCAGACGGCCGTCGACGACTACACCCGACCCGTCGGCCGGGGCCTGGCGATGACCGCCGACCTGCACGCCCTGTACCCGCGCGACACCGAGGACCAGGCCGTGCTGCGCCCGCTGACCCGCAACCGGATGCTGCCCCTCTACGCGCGGGCCCGTATGGCCGCCAAAGCGCTCTCCGCCCGGGTTCACGCGGAGCGCCGCTCCGAGCGCCTGGGCTCCCGCACCCGCCCGCACACCGTCGCGGTGCCCGGCGCCTCGAGGTCCGGCCCGCAGCTCTCGCGTACGGACCGGAAGGCCGGCCGCGCCCAGGAGCAGCAGCAGGAGACCGATGTTGCCGCGCTGGAGCAGACCCGCTCCACGATCGAGGCCGTCGCCAAGATGGCCGTCAGCCTCCAGGACGGCGTCCGGGAGCGCGCCGTCGCCCACCGCTACAGGCCGCAGCCCGCCCCGGCGGCGCCCTCCCCGTCGCACACCCCGCCGCCCGGAGTGCAGCACGCGCCGGGCCGGACACCTACTGGAGGACTCGCATGACCACACCGGCGAACCCACAGCTCCCGGGACTGGAGGACGCCCTCGCCCGAGCCCGCGCAGCCACCAAGGAGATGGCCGCCGCGCTCGCTGAGCCCTCGGGCTGGCAGCCGATCTGGAAGCGGCCCCGGACGCCGAAGTCGAAGGCGGCCAAGAAGAAGGAGCTGAGCGATCAGCGGGAGCGGCTCCAGGACGCCGGGAAGCGCCGCCTCGCTGCCGCGCAGTCGCGCCGGCCCCGCTCCCGTCAGAGTCGGATCGGCAACGCGGCCGCGCGCCGCGATGCGCGCGCCCTGTCCCGGGTGCGGCACTCCAACGCCTGGCTGCGGGACGATGCCGGGCATCGTCCCCCGAGTGGAGCCGACGGTGTTCAGCATCCCGTGGCGATGCACGACACCGAGTGAGCTCCACTCAGTGGAGTCCACCCGATGGGCTGCACCGAGTGGGCTCCACTCAGTGGACTCCACCCGATGGACGCCACCGAGTGGACTCCACTCCGGTGCGTACCGGATGACGATGGACTCCACTCCGGTGCGCGCCGCGATGTCCGTCACCGCACCCGGTGCGCACCATCCGACGATGCCCGACACCCTCGCGCGCACCACGATGTCCGGCATCCGATGCTCCGCACCGCACCCGGTGCGCACCGCCCGGATCGCGCGCACCGGTCGACGATGCCGGGCACTCTCGGCGCACCACGAGGTCGGGCACCCGATGCTCCGGACTCCACCCGGTGCGCGCACCGCCCGGGTCGTACGCATCAGCGGCCCGACCCCTTGTCCGCCTTCGGGCGGGAAGTCGGCGACCCCTTGTCCAGGTCGGGGCGAGCGCACGTTTCCCCTTGACCAGGTTCGCCAGCGGAGCGTTTCCCCTGGACAGAGCCGGTACCGGCCGCCGATCAGGCCGCGGTCAAGGGGGTGTGTGATATAGGACCCCGCCCGGCGGCGGCGCCCGCCCGGTGCGGTGTGGTGGGGCCGGTGGTGCGCACCGCGATGGATGGTGCGGTGCGCCGGTGCGCGCACCTCCGATGCGGTCACCGCACCTGGTGCGCACCAGGTGCGCGCGGTGCGGTGCGGGGTGCGCACGGTGCGGTGCATCGTCCGGCGATGGTGCGCACCCGATGCGCACCCGGCGCACCGCACCGCACCACCGCCGTCCCGGATGCGCGGCTACGCGGTGGTGCGGTGCGCCGGGTGCGCCTCCATCGCCTGCTTCATCCCCGCGGCCTCCAGCTGGCGCAGGACGCCGGCGACCTCGCCGTGGTCGTCGGTGAGGATGTTCGCGGTGAAGCGGGTGATGGTGTCGGCGATGCCCGGCAGGCTGCTCAGGCACACGCTGTGGCACAGGAGCTCCAGCAGCAGTCGCCCGAGCGCGGCGGCCAGGAAGGAGTGCGCGCACGGCTCTCCGTCGTGGTCGTCCACGGCGGTGACCGGGATGAAGACGCGCGCGGCGACGTCCACGAGCAGCCGGTGCAGCTGCTCCGGGCCTGCGTCGTCGGCGATCGCACCGGCGGTGTCGATGTCGCCGACGAGACGGGCCCGGATGTAGGCGAAGGCGGCGGCGACGTCCTCCGGCTTCATCGGGGCGAGCTGCTCGGTGACGGTGTTCTCGGGCATGGGTGACTCCTCATCTTCGGGCCGCCCCGCTGCTCGCGGCGGCCTCAAGAGGAGCCTCCAGCGGCGGCCCTGTGGACAGAGTCCGGCCGCTGACGGGGGAGAACTCTCCCCCCTGCGTTGATCACGATGCGGTCACGACAGAGAGGTTTTCCGAGGTCGGCGTCACACGAAGCCCGAATCTCGCACCGATAGAAGGTGAATGGCGAGATAGGTCTCGCCCCACCTCCAGGAGCATCCTGTGTCCGCAGACGACCCCGAGAAGTACCTTGACCAGCCCGGAGAGGCCCCCTCCGCGGACCCCTCCATCACCCCCTCCGCGCCCCGCTCTCAGCGACCGGGCGTTTCCGCAGGTCAGCCCCGGCGGACAGGGGGTCGGCGCAGCGTCGACAACCCTCATGTAGATGTAGCAAGGAGCCCTGAACACCGGAGGACTTCGACCGGACCTCGACGCCGGGAGCTGCTGCAAGCACTGGGGATCTTCCAGAGGGCTACGCCCGACCAGTTGTGGAAGCTGACCCGTCCGGGCAACAAGCACGACAAGCTCGTACGGGACAACCTCCTGGATCTGGAGGACCACCACCTGGTGAGGCCCGAGCTGGTGAGGGAGGATCAGCGGCAGGTGTGGGTGCTGACGAAGCGTGGACACGGTGAGGCGAAGCAGCTGCTGGAGCCGAAGGGCATACGGGTCTCGGCGCTGCGCGAGAAGAAGTACGACCCGGTGACCGGGAAGCTGCTCGGTGCCAGCTACGACGACCACGCCGCCGCGGTCACCTCGACCGCCGCCGCACTGCACGTCGCGGGCATCGGGCACCGGCTCGGCTTCCAGACGGAGATCGCGCACCGGCTCGGCAACGGCTACGTGCAGCGGGCGGACCTGGTGGTGCGGGCGCCGGAGGCCGGGGTGCCCGTGCTGCTGCTGGAGATCGACCGCCGCACCGAGGACGCGCACGACCTGGTCGCCAAGCTGCGCCGGTACTGGGAGTGGGGCCGGCTGCTGCCGAAGGACGCGGACAAGCGCAGGGCCGATCTGGTCCGGTCGCGGCCGGATGCGATCGAGCGGCTGGTCGGCCACGATGAGCGGCTGTGGCGCAGGTTCTACCCGCCGACCGGCCGGGAGGGCCTGGTGCCCCTCGCGTTCGTGTTCGCGGACACCACCGAGGCGAAGGTCGACAACGCGGTCGCCGTGCTGGAGGAGGCCGGCCGCCGCTACTGGGCGCCGCGCCGGTACGAGTCCCTCTACGAGAAGGCCATCACCGCGCGGGACTACCGCCAGGCGGTGCCCGTCGTCATCACCACCCTGGAGCAGCTGATGGAGCACGGCGCCGGTGCGGCGGTGTGGCGGAGGCTGGGACGCAAGGGCGAGCAGACGCTGACGGACGCGCTCGACAACCCCGACGGCCACGACCTCTACCGCGCCCAGGAGGCCCGCGCCGACGCGCAGGACAAGGAGCGCCGTGCCGCTGAGCGGGAGGCGGAGCGCCCGGTGTGCACGCGCTGCGGGCGCAAGTTCACCGACGAGCGTTGGGAGGAGATCACCGTGCACCGCACCGCCGTACGGGCCGGGGACAAGTCGGTGTGCGGTCCGTGCCGGGCCGACGACGTCGCCCGCCAGGAGGCCGCCGCCGAAGCCGCCCGCCTCGCGGCCGCCACGCCGGAGCCCGAGGACGACCCGGAGCCGGACCGGGGCCGCGGCTGGTTCCGCCGGCGGACCTGACCCGGGCAAGCCCAAGGGGAGCCTGGGCAAGCCACCCCGATGGGTGGCTTGCCCAGCCCCGGCCCCGCCCGCCCGCCCGGCGGGACGGCCCGCGAACTCGGGACGTCGCCGTACGGGACGGAAGGGCCGAACCCGGCTGCACGCCAGTCCCGGGCCGTAGACAGGGCTTATGAGACGCACCCGAGAAGAGACCGCGCCCCAGGATCTGCCGGGCGGCCTGTGGCCCGCGCTGGCCCGGCTCCAGCACACCCATCCCGACCCCGTGGGCCGCGTTGGGCCGCTCGCCCGCCCGGCCGGACTCCTGTCCTTCACCGCGGCCGCCGACACCATCCTCGCGGCCCGGGTGCAGCTGACCGGCGCGGAGACGATGCACCAAGTGAACGAGACGCTCCGCGCGATGACCGGCGACCTCCCCCACGCCCACTTCACCGGTCCCGGCGTCGCCTTGGAGCTCACGCTCGGCAGACGGCAGGAGCTCCCGATCCACGCGGCGCACACCGCCGGCCTTACCCGGCTGTTCGAGAACGCCACCGGCACCATCGGCGCCCGGAGCACGCCCGGGGGCGGCCGGTGCTTCCACTGCGACGGGACCGGGCGCGCCCGCCCGCTGTGGGAGCCGGCGGCCGGGCACGCCTGACCGGCGGCCCTGGGCAAGCCACCCTCGAACGGCGGCTTGCCCACCCCGCCCCCCGCGCGCTGAGGTGGTGCCCGCCCGGCCGGACGTCCCGGCCGGGCCCGTACGAGGGAGGCACCCGGTGAAGACCTTCACGACGGGGGAGACGGTCGTTCGGCGCGATGTGCACCGCTCCGGCCGGGTGTGGAGCGAGCAGGCGCTACGCGTT
The DNA here is from genome assembly GCF_053593795.1 of Streptomyces sp. NPDC002104. Lineage (NCBI taxonomy): Bacteria > Bacillati > Actinomycetota > Actinomycetes > Kitasatosporales > Streptomycetaceae > Streptomyces > Streptomyces sp. NPDC002104. Next base: position 51,526 of record NZ_JBSFDF010000053.1, read on the forward strand.
GTCGCCGACACCGGCGAGGCACTGGTGACCGCCTGCGCGCCCGGCGCTCAGGCCCGGTGGCCGGCCCTGTACGCCAAGGCCCGCGAGGAGGGCGACCGTACGGTGCGCACCGAGGCGTTCGAGGCGATGGCGGCGGGGGAGTGGGAGCTCGCGCCCGGGGTGTGGCAGGAGACGGAGCTGCTGCTGTGGAAGCCGCCGACGGCGTGGTTCAGCATCAACGCCTTCTTCACCACGGCCGGGCTGAGGAACTGGTACGTCAACTTCGAGCACCCCACCCTCCGTACCCAGGCCGGGTTCGACACCTTGGATCTGACCGTCGACCTCGTCATCGACCCCGATCTGAGCACGTGGACGTGGAAGGACGAAGACGAGTACGCCCACGTCCGGCGCCTGGGCATCGTCACCGACATCGAGCACCAGGCGGTGGAGCTCGCCCGTACCCAGGTCCTCGCGATGCTCGAGGAACGGGCCGGGCCGTTCGCGGACGCCGACCGGTGGGCGGCCTGGCGCTGGGAGCCGGCCTGGCCCGCGCTGCGGCTGCCCCGACGTGAGGGAGCAGGCACCGGCGCGGTGGCGGCGAGCGGTGGAACGCACTCTTGACCGAGGGTGCCGGTGCGCGGGACGGTCAGTTACGCAACTCCCCGCAACTGGCTTTCTCCGGAGGCGATCATGGCGCTACTTTTCTTCGGCACAGACCCGAACTCGGGCGGCGGGAACTGCCCGGCGGTGTGGGTGGACACCGAAGCCGCAGAGGGGCCGGAACTGGTTCTGCAGGGCAAGTTCGCCGACGCGGCGACCCGGGCCGCGTGCAGCCAGGACAGTCCGCCGGCGGATGACGAAGGCGTCATCCGGCTCTCCGCCCGGATGATCGACCAGATCAGGAAGGCATGCGATGCCGCAGAAGCCGCCGGCCCTCAGCTTTGAGGACCTGCTCGACTCCGCCCAACAGCACGCCCTGCACCTGGAGCTCCGCGACGCCTACGCCGTGGGGGAGGAACGGGAGGTCTACGACGCGTTCCTGCGCGACGGGACCGTCCCCGCGTACGACTCGGCGTACTGGAGCGGGTGGCTGCCGCTCGTGGAGCGGACCGTCGCCCGCGGGGTGAAGGTCCGTCGGGCCCGGATCGTCTCCGAGCCCGTCACCGACTACATCCGCTTCGAGCACGCCATCACCGACGCCAACCTCCGCGCCGGAGAGGATGTCCGCTGGCTGCCCCGCCGCCGCGCCTCCACCCTCGCCCTGCCCGGCAACGACTTCTGGCTCATCGACGACCAGGTCGTGCGGTTCAACGTCTTCTCCGGCGACGGTGAGGCCGTGGAGCCCGACCACACCGAGGACCCACAGGCCATCAAGCTGTGCGCGGAGGCGTTCCGTACGGTGTGGGAGCTGGCCACCCCGCACGCCGACTACCGCATCTGATCTGACCCACGCACCTCAAGGGCCGCCCCTCCATGACGACCACCTCTCCCTCGTCCAGCGCCCAGTCGGCCCGCGAGGCGCTCGCCGTGCGGCTCTCGCACCTGCGCAAGGACGCCGGCCTCACCGGGAAGGAACTCTCCGCCCGGTGCGGCTGGCACCCGGCGAAGACGACCCGGATCCAGAAGGGCGACGCCCTGCCCTCGGACGCGGACATCCGCACCTGGTGCGCGGCGTGCGGCGCCGACGACCAGGCCGACGACCTCATCGCCACCGCCCGCGCCGTCGACTCGATGTACATGGAGTGGCGCCGCCTGCACCGCAACGGCATGCGCCAGGTCCAGCAGGACTGGTACGACCTGCACGAGCAGACCCGGATCTGCCGCGTCTACCTCTCCAACGTGCCGCCCGGATTCCTCCAGACCCCGGCTTTCGCGACCGCCCTCATGAACCAGATCACCCGCTTCCAGGGCACCCCCGACGACGTCGCCGAAGCGGTCGCCGCCCGGGTCGCCCGCTCCCGCTTCCTCTACGAGGGCGGGCACCGCTACGTCGTCCTCATGGAGGAGTCGGTCCTGCGCTTCCGCACCGCCGACCCCGAGGCGATGCGCGGCCAGCTCCGCCACCTCCTGACGGTGATGCCGCTCGCGTCCCTCTCGCTCGGGATCATCCCGTTCACCGCGCAGCGCACCGTCTGGCCCCTGGAGGCGTTCTACGTCCACGACGACACCAGCGCCGTGGTGGAGACGCTCACGGCGGAGATCAAGGTGACGCAGCCGCGCGAGCTCGCCGACTACCTCAAGGCGTTCGCCGGCCTCGCGGAGATGGCCGTCTACGGCGACGACGCCCGCGACCTCATCCAGGCCGCGATGGACGCCCTGGAGTGAACTTCCGCAATTTCCCGCAATCTCGTTGAGGGACAGCCCCCACGCTGCGTAGCGTCGAAGTCACCGACGGACCACCAGCCGGAGAGGCGGGGCCCATGCGCGCGCACCACGACACCACCGCCCCGGCCCCGGGGGGCCGCGGCCTCCAGCCGCCCGCCTACGGCGTTCCCTCCCCGGCCCTGCTGGCCCGCGCGGACCGCGGCTTCGCCCGGTTCCTCGCCCAGCAGAACGAGGACCAGGACGACGGGGCCGACGGCGGCGAGGACACCCAGCGGTGACCGCCGGCCACCCGCACGAGACGCTCCCGGCAGCGAGGCCCGCCATGCACACCAGCAGCCACACGGTCCTGTACGACCCTGACGGGCTGATCGAGGCGGAGCTCCCGCTCGACCGCGAACCGTACGAGTGCCTCGTCAAGGCCGTGCTCGCGTGGACCGGCGAGGACACGCTCGCCGTACGCGACTACGAGCAGATCGGCCTCCAGCTGACCGGCCACGCCCGCGCGGTCGCCTCCGACGTACGGCGCCGCGCCGACCAGCTGCCCAAGAGCAGCGGGCGCCGGGCGCTCGCCGACGTCGTCCTGCGCGAGGCGGAAGGCCGGCTGTCCGCGCCGCTGGAGGGCACCGTGCACTGCGTCCAGAACCGCGCCCGCCTGGTCCGCGCCCTCTACGAACGGCTGGACCGCCTGGAGGCCGCGCTCGCCCCGGAGGGGGTTGCACCGGAAGGAGGCTGGACGGTTGTTTGCAGGGGTGCACTAGGCGGGGGACCGCAGGTGTGACCGTAGGTGGGACCCCCCGAATCTGGTGATCTTCCATCTGTACAGGTCAGGGGCCGTGGGCAAGCCCCCTTCCGAAAGCGACACCTCTTTCCACGCGATAGCCGTGGGGAAGAGGCCAGCTCCGACCGGGGGCCGCCGGCGGCGCGATGGGCGGGGCGCAGAGCTTCCACCGAGCCCGGCGCCGCCCACTGCAACACCCGGCCCCGCCACTGCAACACCCGGCCCCGCCACTGCAACACCCGGCCCCGCCACTGCAACACCGAGCCTGCAACACGGCCCCGCGTTGCACCCCTGACCTGGGGCGATGCTGCGTACATGGCCTCTCGCGTTCCGGTGTTGCACCGCTCGTTGCAGGGCTGGCGCTGAGCCCCGGCCGGTCCGCCGGCCTACGGACAGCACGAGACCCCGGGCATCAGCCGACATCCCGGGGTCTCGGTGCACTTCACTTGACCGTCAGGCCCAACGACCGGCCGCGGCCCGTGTCACGCCCACTCCACGCCCAGCTTCCGCAGTGCGTCCAGCTGCTCCGCGGTGAGCTTGTCGCGCCTCGACTTGGTGTTCGAGACCCACACGCCCAGCTTCACGATCACCGGCTCCGCCTCGCCGTCGACCGCGATCGGCTCCCCGTGCCCACGCGGCACCGACCGCCCCGCACCTTCCCGCTCCACCCACTGCGCGAGGGCCGCAAGGCCCCGCTGGAACGCCTGCTGCGCCTTGCCCTGGCTCTTCGCCGTGGGCACGGCCGCCGGGGCCGGAGAGGGGGCCTCGGAGCGCTGGATGCCCAGCGCGGACAGCCGCTCCCGTTGCTCCGTCGACAGCTGCGCCCACGTGCCCGGCTCCTGCTGCCGCCACCGCCACTTGCCGACGTCGTCGCCCTCGAAGATGACGCCCGGCGCGATGTAGGGCAGGACGCCGTCGGCGTCGACCAGGTCGGCGAGCACGCGGTAGTGCCGCTGCCAGTCCAGCGGCCACGGGCAGTCCCAGTCCGGGTCGATCGCCGTCAGCTGCTGCGCGCGCTTTGCCGCCCGCTCCGGGTCCTTCCCCAGGCCGCCCTTCCGGCGCAGGTTCGCCATGTGCTGGCCGACCGGCACCATCGCCTCGCCCTCGCCCCACACCGCGTCCTGACGCGGCGCGAGGTGCCCCGTCGCCCGCCGGTAGGACCGCAGCGCGGCGAGCTTGGTCTCCCACGCCTCCTCGCCCGGCTCCCACACCATCCCGGCCTCCGGGGCGTCCAACAGGGTCTTGCGCCGCTCCTCCAGCTCACCCGCCCGCAACGCCTTCCGCTGCTGATGGACCCACCGGCCAAGCGGGAACTCCTTCGTGACCCCCACCTCGACCTCGACGTCATAGGGCACGGCGTAGACGCCGGTGATCTCGTTCTCCGCCCGCCACCGGATGAGGGCCTGGTAGCCCTCCAGCCACACCAGCGACTCCGGCCGGTACACCCGCGTACGGAGGAACGCGGCGATGGTCGCCGCGTCGCGCGGGCTGGAGAAGTGGAGCAGGGCCGCTTCGGCGGCGGCCTGCGTGTTGTCGTCCTCCTGGTCCTCGCCGTCACCCTCGCCGCCGGCCCCGACGATCTGCCCGTCCTCGTCACGCCGGACGTGGACCTTGCGCTTCCCGCTCGTGAGCGCGCGGGAAGCCAGCTGCTCGACCAGACGTTCGTCATGCGAACGCAATCCCTGGAGAACCGCTACAAGGGGGCGGAAGCTTGCACTGGCGACCATGTCGTTCGGGTCCTCGTTCGCCTCCAGGAACACCGGCACGATGATCCTGGCCACCTTGGTGGAGCCGTCGCGGTTGAGCCGGAGCGCCCGGCCGATGTTCTGCACGATCTCCACCTGCGAGCCGCGGGTGTCCGCGAAGCAGACCGCCTCGACTCCCCGCTCACCCGTGATGTCGACGCCCTCACCGAGCACGCGAACGCTGGCGAGGAACGCCCGGTGCACCCGGTGCCCTGCGGCGTCGATGCCGTTGGCGAACTGGCGCAGGACCTCGCGGCGCTCGGACACGAGGTGGTCGCCGCACAGCCACGCCGACCAGACGCGGTCCGGCGGCACGTGGCGGCCGGCCTCCAGCTCGTAGAACTCCGCGTCGATCGAGGACTTCGGCAGCTTGTCGGCGGCGGCCAGGTCGGCGTCGGACGCGTCGTTGACGTACAGCTCGGCAGCGGTCTCCGGGAGCTTCTCCGCGAACGCGGCGGCCTCCTCCACCTTCTGGTGGAACGTCATGACCGTACGCAGGTTGTACGCCGCCGCGTGCTCCAGCAGGGCGGTCTGCAACAGGGCCAGGCGCCGGCCCCGCCGGGCCTCCTCCGACTCCCCGAGGATCGGCGAGGGATCGCGGATCTCAAGGACGTCGATCTCGAACCCGGCGAGGATCTCCCGCTCGATCGCCTCGCTCAGACCCAGCTCCGCGAGCCAGGCGCCGTAGGTGCCCTCCGGGTCATCGGCCATGGTCGCGATCTCCGCCTCCTGGCCGTCCGCGCCCTTCTGCGGGCGGGCTGCGGCGAGGATGCGCGGGGTTGCGGTGAGGTAGAGCCGGAAGTCGGCGGGGATCCGCTGGTTGTCGTGGATCGCCGCCCACGGTCGCCCAAGATCACCAGCGGTTCCGTGGGCCTCATCCACGATCGCGAGCGAAAAACCGTCCATGCGCTGCCCATACAGCCGCTCCCCGCCCGCCAGAGCGGCCTCCAGCGGCCCGCGAACCTTCTGCTGGCCCTCGGGTGCGTCGATGTCCTCGCGGTCCACGAGAGAGGCGTACGTGGCGAACACGATGACGGGCCCGTGCCCGGCCCACAGGGCGAGCTGGATCGGGTTGGTGGTGGTCCGTACGCCCAGCTCGTTCAGCACCGCGTCGTTCTCCAGCGAGCAGACCGCGATCATCGGGGCCCGGTGGCCCACCAGGCGCCACGCCTGGGCGGTCTGCGCGAGCAGGTCCAGGGTGGGCACGGTCACGAGGATCCGGCCGTCCGCGAAGCTCTCCAGAGCGCACGCGGCGGCCGTGATCGTCTTGCCCGAGCCGGTCGCTGACACGATCGTTCCCCGGGCACCCTGCGGGGGCACAGATGACCTTGCAGGGAATCCCACCCACCTACGAAACGCCGACCGCTGATCTACCTGGTGTTCCTTGAGTCGAATCGCTGACATTCCGTTCCTCCCCGAGCGCTGAATTTGTGTGGTGTTTCAGAGGGCCGCGTGCGGAATGCAGGCCGCGCCCAGGTCGTTCCAGATCGACGCACCCGCCTTGTGCCAGCCGCCCGGCTTTCCGTCCCTGAAGGGCGGCTTGTCGTCCGGGTCGTAGTGACCGGCATCGAGCGTGCAGACGACGTAGTCCCCATCGCTGTTGACCGTCCGCGCGGTGCACAGACCGCCGGCCTCGCCCAGCGCCTCCAGGACCTGACGGCGCGCCGTGGTGTGCGGGTGGGTGGCCGGCAGTACGGCTTCCCGGACGTACCTCTCCAGCCGCACCAGGTCGGCCCGCTCACGCTTCCTCACGTCCGCGATGTGTACGGCCAGTTCAGAGGCCCCGGCCGACCGGCCTCCGCGCCGGGACCACTCCCGGTCCGCGATGCCCACCAGGGCCTCGCTCACGGCCATCACGCCCTTGTCCCAGCCGTCCTCGAACTCAGGGCCACGAGGGCGCGGCGCCATGCCGTCCAGCTCCACCGCCTGGCACTGCGCCCCGGCGACCGCCCCGGCCTCCAGCGCGGCCATCAGGTCGTCAGCCTCGCTCGCGGGCACGCCCTGCGCCTCCAGGAGAGCGAACAGCTTCAACCGGGCGTTCACGGCCGCCGTCTGGTACTGCGTCACCCGGCGCAGAGAATCGCTGCTCAGCGCGGGATCAGGTCCGGTAGATTCGTGGTGACCGGTCATCTGCGGTCGTTCCTCTCGGAATTCCGGGGAAGTTCCCGGGTGGTTGGGGGGTGTCCCGCGTTTCCGCCAACGGTACATGCTGCATCAACCCGATGCACGCGGTACACTAGAACCCACACGAACGAGCGACCCCCCATCTCGTAGCCAGCCCGGCCCGCGCCAGCGGGCCCCAACGGTTCTGGAGGCGCAGCCGGAAGAACCGTCAGGCGGGGGAGCGCAGCGGACCCGCCGGGAGCGCCCCGCGCTCCCCCAACTCCCCTACAGGGGGCCCCACAAGCCCGCACCACCACACCCCAGCGGCACGGGCCGCGCGATGCGCGGCCCAGCCGGGCGCGCAGCGGCCGGCCCCACTGGTCCCTGGAGCGCAGCGGAGGGGACCGCCCACGCTTCGCGTGGGCGAAGGGAGCGCAGCGACCGCTCGCCTGGTGGATGGCCGGCCGCGTCCTGCGCCCCCTCGGCGTGATCACCGAGACGGCC
>NZ_JBSFDF010000054.1:0-57956 GCF_053593795.1 Streptomyces sp. NPDC002104
GGGCGGTGGGTCAGGGCGTGACCGTGCTGGACCTCGCGTACGCGGCCATCTCCACCGCGCTGACCGGACTGGTGATCTACGGCCTCAGCCCGGGCCCGGAAGCGCCGCCGAGGGCCGCGGCGCGGACGGCCGGGGACCCGGGCGCGGCCCCGGCTGCGACCCGGCCGGAACGCACAGGTCGACCCGGGCGCCGCGCCCGTGGCCGTCCCCGGCCACCGCGACGTGACCGTGCAACGGGCAGAGCGCCGCCACCAGGCCGGCCCCGGCGAAGTACTGCCAAGCGGTCACCGCGCGTTCTCCCGATTCCGCCGCAGGGATGAGGACTACGCCTGAAGAAACGATCACGGCGGTGCTTCGACACGCGGCAGACAGGTCAAGATCGGCCCTCGGCCGCCCAGTTCGAGCCACCGCGCGCCGGCACGGCCCCCGGCCCGTCCCGGCCCCGCACCGGCAGGCGCGCCGTCCCGCACCACCCCGACGCGCCGTCGCGCGCCCGCGACCCGGCGGCCGTCCTTCACCCGCCCGGCCCACTCCGCCACGGCGCGGCCCGCTCCCCCCGCCGATGATCGGAGAACCCGATCCCGCAGCTCAGCGGGGTCGCCCCGGGGAGCACAGGGACGGTGGCAGGTGGACGCGGACGGCTCGCAGACCCTCGAAGCACAGGTCGACGCCCTGATGGACGGCCTGCGGGCCGACCTGGAGCGGATCGCGTCGATCCCCTCGGTCGCCTTCCCCGGCTACCCGTCGGAGCCCGTCGAGGAGGCGCACGACCTGCTCGTCTCCCTGCTGCGCGAGGCGGGCGTCCCCACCATCGAGCGGATCGACCTCCCCGACACCGCCCCGGTCATCTACGGCGAGATCCCGCCCCCGCACCCGGACGCCCCGACCGTCCTGCTCTACGGGCACTACGACGTCCAGCCCGCCGGCAACCCGACCCTGTGGCTCTCCCCGCCCTTCGAGCCCACCCCCGTCGCCGGCGTCCCCGGCGCCCTGCGGGCGCGCGGAATCGCCGACGACAAGTCGAACGTGATCGCGCACCTGGGCATGCTCCGGGTCTACGGCGGCCGCCCGCCCGTCGGGATCAAGCTGGTGATCGAGGGCCAGGAGGAGTACGGCAGCCCCTTCGACGACTACCCGCCCACCGATCCGGACCGGTTCGCCTGCGACGCGATGGTCATCGCCGACCTCGGCAACCTGCGCCCCGGCACCCCCACCCTGACCACCGGTCTGCGCGGGGCCTGCGAGGTCGTGGTGGAGGTGCGCACCCTCACGGAGGCGCGCCACAGCGGGGAGTTCGGCGGAGCCGCCCCCGACGCCCTGCTGGTCCTGCTCCGGGCGCTGGCCTCCCTGCACGACGAGCACGGGGACGTGGCGGTGCCCGGGCTGCGCCGCGATCCCTGGGAGGGAACGACCTACACCGAGGAGGAGTTCCGCGAGCTGGCCTCCGTACGGGACGGGCTGCCGCTGATCGGCACCGGCTCGCTGGGCGAGCGGCTGTGGAGCGGGCCCGCGGTCACCGTCATCGGGCTGGACGCCCCGGACGTGGCGGGCGCCGCCTCCGCCGTGGTCCCCTACGCGCGGGCCAAGCTGAACCTGCGCTTCCACCCGCTCCAGGACCCGCGGGAGGCCCGGAAGGCGCTCGTGGACCACCTGCGCGCCCAGCGCCCGTTCGGGATCGCGCTCACCGTCACGCCGGGCGACACCGGCCCCGGCTTCGAGGCGCGGACGGGCGGGCCGGCGTACCGGGCGGCGCTGACCGCGCTGAAGGAGGCCTGGGGCACCGAGGCCTCGTACGTGGCGACGGGTGGCTCGATCCCGCTGGTGAACGGCCTCGCCCGGGCCGCTCCGGACGCGGAGGTGCTGCTCTTCGGGGCGCAGGACAGCATGTGCAACCTGCACGCGCCGAACGAGCGGGTGCTGCTGTCCGAGGTGCGCAACACGGTGGTCGCGATGGCCGCCTTCGTCCGGGAGTACGCGGCGGACTTCGGTGCGCAGGCCCCGCCGTCCACGGGAGGCGGGCAGTGACCACGACGCCCCCGCCCCCGGCCCCGCCCCAGATTCCGACCGTGCAGGCTCCGCCGGAGGAGCCGCCGCCCGCGCGGAAGCTCTCCTTCCCCAGCGCGCTGACCATCCTGGCCATCGTCACCGTCGCGATCTGGCTGCTGGCCTTCCTGATCCCGGCCGGCGAGTACGACCGCGACGACAGCGGCTCCCCCGTCTCCGGCACCTACCACCGGGTCGAGGGGACCCGGAGCTTCACCGATCGCCTGAACGACCTGTTCCTCTCCCCCGTCAACGGGCTCTACGGCCTCCAGGACCCCAAGACCGGCGAGGTCGGGCCCACCTTCAGCGGCGATCTGTACGGCAGCGCGGGCGTGTTCCTCTTCGTGCTGGCCATCGGCGCCTTCATCACCGTCGTGTTCGCCGCCGGCGCCCTCGACCGCGGCATCGCCCGCCTCGCCCACCGGCTGCGCGACCGCGGGGCGCTGCTGATCGCGGCCGTGATGGTGGTCTTCTCGATCCTGGGCACCGTGGAGGGCTTCGCCGAGGAGACCCTCGGGTTCTACGGACTGCTCGTGCCGATGATGCTGGCCCTCGGCTACGACCGGCTGGTCGCGGTCGGCGCCGCCATCCTCGGCGCGGGCGTCGGCGTGCTCTGCTCGACGGTGAACCCGTTCGCGACGGGCGTGGCCTCCTCGGCGGCCGGGATCTCGCTCGGCGACGGGATCGGGCTGCGCTTCCTCATGTGGATCGTGCTGACCACCGTGACGGTGCTCTACGTGATCCGGTACGCGCGCCGGGTCCAGAGGGATCCCGCCAAGTCGATCTGCGGGTTCCTGCCCGGGGACCGGGAGCAGAAGGCCACCGGCGACGAGGAGGCGGAACCGGAGCTGACCGGACTGCACAAGACCGTACTGGTCCTCCTGGTCCTCGTCTTCGCCTTCATGATCTTCTCGGTGGTGCCCTGGTCGAGCGCGCTCACCGGCGACGCGGACGCGGCCCCGTACGCCTGGGAACTGGACTGGTCCTTCGCCCAGTTGGCGGCGCTGTTCATCTGCGCGGCCGTGCTGATCGGCCTGGTCGCCCGGATGGGCGAGGCCAAGCTCAGCTCCACGCTCATCCAGGGCGCCGCGGACTTCATCTCGCCCGCCCTGGTCATCATGCTGGCGCGCGGGGTCACGGTCATCATGAACAACTCGAAGATCACCGACACGGTGCTGCACTCCATCGAGGGCGTGGTGAAGGGGACTTCGTCCGGGGTGTTCGCGATCATCGTCTTCCTCGTGAACCTCCCGCTCGCCTTCCTGATCCCCTCCACCTCCGGGCACGCCACGCTCACCATGCCGATCCTGGCCCCGCTCGCCGACTTCGCGGGGGTCTCCCGCGCGCTGATGGTGACGGCCTGGCAGTCGGCGAGCGGCTGGATGAACCTCTGGGTCCCCACCACCGCCGTCACCATCGGCGGCGTCGCACTGGCCAAGGTCGGCTACGACAAGTACCTGCGCTTCGTCTGGCCGTTGCTCGGCATCCTCTTCGTGATGATCTGCGGGTTCCTGGCCCTGGGCGCCGCGATGTGACGGCGGCGGGGCTCTCAGCGTCGCCGGACGACCACGAACTCGGCGAGCGCGGTGAGCTGTTCGCGGACCTCTTCGGGCAGGTGCACCGCGTCGAGGGCGTCGAGGGCGGTGTCGTACTGCCGCCTCGCCTCGGCGGAGGTCCACGCGCGGCCCCCGGCCTCCTCGATCAGGGCGGCCCGGAGCGCGAACTCCGCCTCGCCGAACGCCTCGTGCGGTGCGGTCGCGGAGGCGGACCCCGCGTCGGCGGCGAGCAGTGCGGCGAGGCGCTCCGCGGCCGGGCCGCCCGCCTCCAGCGCCGCGCACACCGGCAGCGACTTCTTGCGCTGCTTGAGGTCGCTCCAGGCCTGTTTGCCGGTCTGCTCCGGCGTGCCCCAGATGCCGAGCAGGTCGTCGACGGCCTGGAAGGCGAGCCCGAGGTGGTACCCGTAGCGCCCCAGGGCGTCGGCGGTCACGTCGTCGGCGCCGCCCAGGACGGCGCCCATGGAGACGGCGCAGGCCAGGAGCGCGCCGGTCTTGTTGCCCTCCATCTCCAGGCATTCGGCGACCGTCGCCCGGCCGCGCTGCTCGAAGGAGATGTCCTGGGCCTGGCCGTCGATCAGCTTGCGGGTGGCACTGTTCAGCAGGCGCGCGGCGCGGTTCGCCTCGACGGTGCCCCGTTCCAGCAGCACCTCGCCGGCGAGCGCCAGCAGGGCGTCCCCGACCAGGATCGCCTGCGCCGGACCGTGCACCTTCCAGACCGTGTCGCGGTGGCGGCGCTGCTCGTCGCCGTCCATGAAATCGTCGTGCAGCAGCGAGAAGTTGTGCACGAGCTCGACCGCGACCGCCCCGGTCACCCCGGCCGCGGGCGGGGCGCCGACGGCTTCGGCGGAGATCAGGGCGAGGGCGGAGCGCAGGGCCTTGCCGCCGTCGCCGTCCGACGGGTTGCCCGCGGCGTCGATCCAGCCGAAGTGGTAGGCGGCGATGGTGTCCATGGGCGCCGCCAACCGAGCGACAGCCTTGCGCAGCGCGGGCGTCGACAGGGTGCGCCCCCGCTCCAGCAGGCCGGGTACGTCAACGGCGCCGGCGGCGCGGGGCCTCGGCTTCACGTCCAGACGGTTCATGCTGTCTCCTCCCAGGAAGGCCGGGCGCCGTGCAGCCAGGCCATGTGCGCGTACAGGTCGTCCTCGCCCAGGGACCGCAGCATCGCGTTGCGCGCGCGGGCGGCCTCCCCGGCGGGGTGGTAGAGCCGTTCGCCCATCTCCCTGGCCAGGAGCTGGACGCGTGCGGTGCGCTCGCGGCGTTCGGCGGCGTACTTCTCCAGGCGCGCGGGCACGTCGCCGGCGGTGGCCCCGCCGAGGACCTCGCCCAGGACCACGGCGTCCTCCAGGGCCTGGCACGCGCCCTGGGCGGCGTACTGGAGCATCGGGTGGGCCGCGTCGCCGAGCAGGGTCACCCGCCCGTCGGTCCAGACGTCCACGGGATCGCGGTCGCACAGCACCCACTCGCGCCACTGCGCGCCCAGTTCGAGGAGCCGGCGGGCGGGGCCGCGCAGCTCCCCGAAGCGGGCGCGCACGAGGTCCCGGCCGGCGGGCCGGCCCGCCACGGGCTCGCGGGCGCCGTCGTCCAGGGTCGCGGCGAGGTTGAGGTACTTCCCGCCCCCGATGAGGTAGTGGACGAAGTGCCAGCGGGGGCCCGCCCACAGCGTCACCGCGTCCCACCGCAGTTCCTCGGGCACCTCCCCGATCGGTATCACCGAGCGGTAGATGGTGTGCCCGCAGACCCGGGGCTCTCCGTCGCCCACGAGCTGGGCACGGACCGCCGACCGGATCCCGTCGGCTCCGACGAGCAGGTCGCCCGCGAAGCTCCGCCCGTCGGCCGTGGTCACGGTGACGCCCGACGGGCGGTGCGCGTACGCGCGCACGGCGGCGCCGGTCACCAGTTCGATGCCGTCGGCCGCGCGGCACGCCGCGAGCAGCGGCTCGTAGAGGTCTGCGCGGTGCACCACCGCGTAGGGGCCCGCGAACCGGCGCCGGTAGCGCTCGGTGAGGGGCAGGGCGACGACGCTCTCGCCGGTGACCCCGTCCATGAAGCGCAGTGCGGCGACGAACACCGCGCGCTCGCGCACGGCCCGCCCCACGCCCAGCCGGTCCAGGGCGCGGAAGGCGTTCGGGGCGAGCTGGATGCCCGCGCCGAGCTCCGCGAAGGCCTCCGCGCGCTCCAGGACCGTGACCCGGTGCCCCTGTCGGGCGAGGGAGAGGGCTGCGGCGAGACCGCCTATGCCCCCGCCGGCGACGAGTGCGTGCGGCGTGGCCGCGTGGGCGTGGGCGTGGACACTGGCCGTGGCGCTCGCCTTCGCGTTCGGGTGCGCGTTCACGACCGCAGCACCCCGGTGAGCAGCGAACCGAGGATGCGCCGGCCCTCCTGCGTCAGGACGGACTCCGCGTGGAACTGTACGGAGGCGAAGCGGCGGCCCTCCAGGGCGTGCACCTCTCCGGTGTCCCGGTCCCGGCTGACCGTCACCCGGCCGTGGACCGGGTGGTCGAGGACGTCGGCGCCGGCGCGGGCGGCGAACGTGTTGTAGAAGCCCACCCGTTCGCGCCCTCCCGGCAGCTCGATCTCGCGCTGGACCCCCTGGTTGGGTGCCGCGCGGCGGACCAGGCCGAGACCGAGGAACCCGCTCAGCACCTGGTGGCTCAGGCACACGCCCAGGAAGGGCCGCTCCCGTGCGAGCAGCCGCGACACCTCGGCCCGCAGGTGCGCGATCCTCGGATCCGCGAGGTCACCGGGGTCGCCCGGACCGGGGCCCAGGACCACCACGTCGTGCGCCGCGGTGTCGTACGGCTCGTCGAACCGCCGTACGGTCACCTCCGCGCCCAGGGAGCGGATCAGCTGGGCGAGCATCGCCGTGAAGGTGTCCTCGGCGTCCACTACGAGGACCCGGCGCCCCGCCAGTTCGGCGCCGGCCCCGTCCCTGCCGGCCGGTTCGTCCAGCCAGAACCCGGCGACGTTCTCGTTGCGCAGGGCGAGCGCGGCACGGACCTCGGGATGGGCGGCGAAGCGGCTGGGGGCGGGCCCGGCCAGGGCCGCGAGCAGCCCGGCCGCCTTGGCCCGGGTCTCGCGCGCCTCGGCCCCGGGATCGGAGTGGCGCACCAGCGTGGCCCCGACGCCGATGCGCAGCCGGCCGTCCACGGCGATGTCGGCCGTCCGGATCAGGATGGCGGAGTCGAGGCTCCGGGCGCCCGAGGGATCCCGCCCGATCAGCGCGGCGACGCCGCTGTAGTAGCCGCGTCCGGTGGTCTCGTGGCGGCTGATCACCCGGGCGGCGTTCTCCAGCGGTGCGCCGGTCACCGTCGGGGCGAACAGGGTCTCGCGGAGGATCTCGCGGACGTCGAGGTCGGTACTGCCCTCGATGAGGTACTCGGTGTGCGCGAGCCGGGTCATCTCCTTGAGGTGGGGGCCGATGAGCCGCCCGCCCGACGGGCAGAGGCGGGACATCATCTTCAGTTCCTCGTCGACGACCATGTACAGCTCGTCGGCTTCCTTCCGGTCCGTCAGGAAGGACAGGACGCCGTCGAGCGTGGGGCCGCCCGGGGGGTAGCAGTAGGTGCCGCTGATGGGGTTCATCACCGCGGTGCCGCCCCGGACGCTGATGTGGCGCTCGGGGGTGGCGCCGATGAGCATCCGGTCGCCGGTGTGCACGAGGAAGGTCCAGTAGGCCCCCGCCTCCCGTTCGAGGAGGCGGCGGTAGAAGGACAGGGCGCCGACGACCGAGCAGTCCGGCAGCCAGGCCGTGAACGTCCGCTTGATCACGAAGTTCGCGCCTTCGCCGGTGCCGATCTCGTCGGCGACGACCCGGCGCACGATGTCCGCGTACGCCTCGTCCGAGAGGTCGAACTCCTCGGATTCGACCTTGACGGGGTCGTCGGGCAGCCGGCGCAGGGCCTCGGCGAGCGGGAGGTCCTGCCGGCCGGTGACGGTGAGCGCGATCAGCGGCGTGCCGTCGTCGAGGGCGGCGAACCCGCGCTCGGTGATCTGCCGGTACGGCACCAGGGCGAGCACCTCGCCCGCCCCGGGCGGAGCGGCGGGGGCGGCCGGGTCGGTCGGACCGGCCGGGGCCGTGGGGGCCGTGTGCTCCGTGAGCGGCAGGTCGGCCAGCGTGGCGCAGGCGGCCGCATCGCCCAGCAGCACCTCCAGGGTGCCCGGGACCGTGGACTCCGGGCGGTACAACAGCGCGAAGGCTCCCGCGGAGCCGTCGAGGACCCGGGCGAGGAGGTCCGGGGGCACGGCGCCCGGCCCGGTCACCGCCGGCCTCCCGCCGGTGCGGCGGCGGCCAGCGCCTCGCACACGGAGGCCGTGGTGAGCACGGCGGCGCACCGCTCGGCCGCGTACTCCAGGGCGAGCCGGTGGTAGGAGGCGGAGAAGTCGGCGACGGCGTCGCCCACCAGGAACGGCTGGATGTCGTGGGTGAACGCGTCCACGGCCGTCATCAGGACCCCGACGTGCGCGTAGACCCCGCAGACGACGAGCTGGTCGCGGTCCTCGGCCCGCATCCGTTCCAGCAGGCCCGAGTTGAAGAAGGCGCTGTAGCGCCACTTGGTGAACACCCAGTCCTTGGGGGCCGGTTCCAGTCCGGCGACGACGCGGCGGTGCTCCGGCGACGTACGCATCCCGGGGCCCCAGAAGTCCGCGAGCAGACCCCGCTCGGCGGGCGTCATCCCGCCGGGCTGGGCCGTGTAGGCGACGGGGACGCCGAGTTCGGCGCAGCGCCGGCGCAGCAGGACTGCGTTGCGCACGAGGGGGTCGCGGGGCGAGGTGCCCCGGGCGAACGGCCGGAGGAAGTACTCCTGCATGTCGTGGACCAGCAGTACGGCGCGCCGCGGGTCCACCCGCCAGCCGACCGCCGCGGGAGGGAGCTCACCGGGCAGGGGCATCGGGTAGGGATCGATGGAAGGGAGGCCTGCCATGCGGTGGTCGGTCCTTTCGGGATGCGGTCGGTGGACGGGGCGGGTACGGGGGCGGGGGTACGGCGGTGCCCGTACGGCGTGCCGGTACGGCGGGGCGGGTACGGCGCAGCGGCGCGGTGGGGCCGGCCGGGCTACGCCCCGAGGGTCGCCCCGCCGTCGACGGTCAGGCCCTGCAGCGTGATGTGCCCGGCCTCCTCCGACAGCAGGAAGCGGATGGCGTGGGCGACGTCCTCCGGGCTCGCCACCTTCCCCAGCGGTATGCCGGTCCGGTAGGCCCCCGGGTCCCCCTCCACCGAGGCGGCGACCGCGCTCCCGTCGGCGTGCATGCCGTGCAGCATGCGGGTATCCGTGGAGCCCGGGGCGACCACGTTGCAGCGGACGCCGTACCGGGCGACCTCCAGCCCCATGCACTTGGTGAAGGCGACCGCCGCCGCCTTGGACGCCGCGTAGGCGGCCATGTGCGAGCGGGCGGTGCCGGCGGCGTTCGACGCGACGGTGACGATGGAGCCCCTGCGGCGCGCCACCATGCGGCTGACGACGGCGCGGGACACGAAGAAGACCCCGTTCGCGATGACCCCGAAGGTGAGGTACCACTCCTGGTCGCTCAGGTCGGTGACCTCGCCGAGGCGGAGCACCCCGGCGGCGTTCACCAGGTAGTCGATGGGCCCCAGTTGCTCCTCCACCGCCTCCACCACGGCTTCGACGTCGGCGCTCGACGTCACGTCCGCCGGAAGGCCGCGGACCGGCAGGCCTTCGGCGGCGAGCTTCCCGACCGTTTCCCACAGCTGCCCGTTGTCCAGGTCCACGGCGGCCACCACCGTGCCCTGCTCGGCGAGCAGCCGGACCACGGCCGAGCCGATGCCGCCCGCCGCGCCGGTCACCAGGGCGATTTTGCCGGCCATCCCGTTTCCGTCGCTCATCGCGAGGCCGTCGTCGCCACGGGCCGCAGGGCGGACCGGTCCGCGAACTCCTCGGCGGCCGCGAACCGTTCCCCCGCGGCGATCCGGCCGTCGGCATCGCGCAGGGCCGCGATCCTCAGCTGGCGGACGAGCATGAAAAGGCCGTAGGTCACGATCAGCGCGATGGCCGGGGCCCCGAGGATGTAGGCCCATACGTGCCGGATGCCGAACCGCCGGCTCTCCACGATCATGTAGGCGCCGACGGCCGCCCAGGTGAGCACCAGGTCCATGTACACGAACCGGGTCGCCTGGTTGGTGGTGGAATCGCGCAGGAAGTTCTCGACGACCCCCAGCGCCCCGGCGTCGGCGTTCTGCACGACGAAGGAGACGGCCATCCACCCCATGACGATCAGACCGGTCAGGGCGGACGCCCCGTACAGGAAGCACAGGGCCCGGTCCTTCCCGCGCACCTCGCTCAAACGCGTCACAACTGCCTCCCAGGCATTGGTTGTCGCCCTGCGGCCCGACCGGCCGCGGGGTCACCGTTCGTAGCTGTAGTCGTCCAGGTCGAAGTGCCGCGCCCGCCAGGCCGCTTCGTAGGTGGAGGCGGGGCGGACCGCCGGAGCGTCTCCGTGCTCGTCCAGGTAGTAGCTGTTCGTGCCCTGGCAACTCGGGTCCAGGAAGACGGTGTTGCGCATGCGGCGCAGGTTCCGGCGGAAGGAGCGGTCGTGCTTCTCCGGGCGGACGACCGCCTCCGTGGCACGGCGCCGCCTGGCTTCGCCGATCACCCTCAGGGCGTGGGTCACCTGGTAGTCGATCATTCCGAACCAGGATCCGCCGGTGAAGGAGTAGGGGCCCACGATGAACCACAGGTTCGGGTAGCCCTTGATCGACGTGCCCTCGTACGTCTGGAACCGCTCCGTCCTCCAGAACTCCTTGAGGTCCCGGCCCCCTCGGCCGCGCATCGGGAACGGGGGCAGGTTGTCGAGCACGTGGAATCCGGTGGCCAGGATCAGCACGTCCAGGTCCCTCTCCTCGCCGTCCGTGGTGCGGATGCCGGACGGGGTGATCTCCTCGATGGGTTCGGTGACCAGCTCGACGTCGTCGCGGGTGAAGGAGCGCCAGTAGCCCTTGCTCAGCGACGGCCGCTTGCAGCCCACCCGGTAGGAGGGGGTCAGCTTGGCGATCAGTGCGCGGTCGCCCTTGACCTGACGTCGCAGGTAGAGCTTGGACGCCGCTTCCCCGGCCCTCGCGAGGAAGGGGAAGCGCCGGTAGTGGACCATGGCGATCACGAAGCTGAGCTCGGTCACGACGTCCGTGAGCAGCCGGATCGTCCGCTGCGTCGCGGGAACCCTGCGAAAGAGCCGGCGGACGGCCTGCGGCACCGCGACGTCCGGTTTCGGGAGCAGCCAGATGGGGGTCCGCTGGTAGACGTGGAGCCGCTCCGTGCGCCCGGCGATCTCCGGGACGATCTGGACCGCCGAGGCGCCGGTGCCGATGACTCCCACGCGCTTGCCGTCCAGGTCCAGGGACTGGTCCCACCGCGCCGTGTGCACGAGGTCGCCCTTGAACGTGTCGAGGCCGGCGATGGCGGGCGTCTTGGGCTGGGTGAGCCATCCGGTGGCGCAGATGACGAAGCGCGCGGTCAGGGTGGTGCCGTCGCCGAGGACCACGGTCCACAGGTGCGCCGATTCGCTGTAGGCGGCGCGTTTGACACGGGAGTTGAAGCGCAGATGGGGCCGCAGGGCGTACGCGTCGACGCAGTGGTCGGCGTACGCCTTGAGCTCCTCCCCCGGAGGGAAGACCCGGGACCAGGAGGCGAAGGGTTCGGTGGCGAAGGAGTAGGAGAAGGCGGAGATGTCCACGGCGACACCGGGGTACTTGTTGGCGTACCAGCTGCCGCCCACGTCGTCCCGCTCCTCCAGGACGACGAAGTCGTCGATGCCCGCCCGGCGCAGGCCGAGCGCGGCTCCGATGCCCGAGAACCCCGCGCCGATGATCAGGACTTCGTGGTCGGGGCTCCTCGTCTCCCTCCGGGCGGTCACAGGGCCACGCCGATCGCCAGCAGGGACCCGAACGCGAGGAGGAGCAGGCAGGTGTGCTCCAGCGCCGGAATCAGGTCGCGGCCGGCCGCCGCGCCCAGCACCCGGCGCACCGGGTGGACGGCGACCGGGGCCGCGCCGAGGACGAGGAAGGCCCCGGGCCGGGCGGAGGCGAGGAGCAGCGCGGACACGAAGGCCGCGGCGACGCAGAGGACGTAGAACCGCCGGGTCGGTCCGGCGCCCATCCGCACCGCGAGGGTGATCTTCCCCGCGGCGGCGTCGGTGGGGATGTCGCGGAGGTTGTTCGTGGTGAGCAGCGCGACCGCGAGGAAGCCGAGGGGTACGGACGCCGCGAGCGCGACCGGGGGGACGTGCCCGAGCTGGATGGCGGCGGGGGCGCAGACGAAGACGACGCCGTGGTAGAGGAAGATGCTGAGTTCGCCGAGCCCGCGGTAGCCGTAGGGCCGCGCGCCGCCGGTGTAGAACCAGCCGCCGAGGGCGAGGGCCACGGTCAGGGCGAGCACCCACCACGAGACCAGTACGGCCAGGACCAGCCCGGCCAGGGCCCCGACGGCGTACAGCGCCAGTCCGTGCCGGAAGACCTGGCCGGGAGTGGCCCGTCCCGAGCCCACCAGCCGGGCCGGGCCCGCCCGGTGGTCGTCGACGCCGCGGATGCCGTCGCTGTAGTCGTTGAAGAAGTTGGTCCCGAGGACGAAGCCGAGGACGAGCACGGCCGTCAGGGCGGCGTGCCAGCGGTCGACGGTCCCGGCCCCGGCGGCGATGGCGAGGCCCACGGCGAGCGGGGCGAAGGTGACGGGCAGGGTCTTGAGCCGCGCCCCGGCCACCCAGCTCCGCACGGCACCGGGCCGCACCGGCTGCGGCGGCTGCACCGGCTGCGGCGGCTGTCGCCGCGGCTGCTTCGGCTCTTGCTCCGGCTGCTGCTTCGGCTGCTGCTTCGGCTGCTGAAGGGTCACTTCTTCGACCCCACGCCCAGGTAGAGGACGGACGTGGACCTGGTGCGCACCATGGTCACCTCGTCGAGCCGGCCGGCCGCGAAGCGGGCCATCTCGCGCATCCGCGGGCGCAGGCCGAGCAGTTCGAGCTCGACGCCGTTCTCCCGCGCGGCCCGGGTCAGCCGCTCCCGGTTGACGAAGAGCCGGTGGTCGTGGGTGCCGCGGGGCGGCCGGCCGGGGAGGGGGAGGTTCTCGGCGAGGGTGATCGAGACCAGCCGGGCCACGCGGGTGTCGGCGATGGTGTCGACGATCAGCGTGCCTCCGGGACGCAGCACCCGGCAGGCCTCCGCCACCACGGCGTAGGGATCCGGTACGTGCTCCAGGCACTGGCCCGCGGTGACCACGTCGAAGGACTCGTCCTCGAAGGGAAGCCGTGACACGTCCGCCCGGACGACCTCGTCGAACCCGTGCCGCAGGGCCTCGCGGAGCGACATCTCCGACAGGTCGACGCCGACCACGCGGTACCCCTTGGCCGCCGCGTGCGGGCCGAACAGTCCCCCGCCGCAGGCGATGTCGAGCAGGGCGGCCTGCTCGTTCCGGGCGGAGGGAACGAAGTGCGCGCGGGCCCGTGCGATCCAGCCCAGTGGCGCGAGCGCCCCCCTCGGATCCCACCACTCGCCGGCGAGCCCGTCGTAATCCGAGATGAAGTCGTCCCGGATTTCCGACCTGTCCTTTTCTCCACTGCGCGTAAGCAAAGCGGTTTACCTCCGCCCATCGGTCGCACTGCTGTCAGCCTTTTACGGAAGCCTGACAGGGGCGGATAGAGCCCGCATGGAGCATCCCTATAGCCGACGGCCCGCGAGCGGCCCGCGTCCTTCCGGAGCGGGACCGCGTCCGGTTACTGTCCCCTGGCTTCCCCGACTCCGGCGAAAAAGGTGGCACACGATGAGCGCATTCGGCAGCGATTTCGGTCACGCCCTCTCCATCACCCCCGAAAAGGTGGTCCGGGAGGGAAGGGACGGAGAGATCGGCGACCTCATGGCCGCGGCCGCCGCCTCGGGCAAGGATACGGCCGTACGGGGCGCCGGCCGCTCCTGCAATACGCAGACGCTCGCGTCCGGCACCGTGCTGGACAATGCCCGCGCGGACGCGGAGCCGCGCTTCGCGGGCGGGGAACACCTCGTGGAGGTCCCGAGCGGAATCACCTGGCTGGCCCTCGAGAAATGGCTGAACGGGCACGGGCGCGCCAATCCCGTCCTGCCCAGTTATCTGAATCTCACGGTGGGCGGAACGCTGTCGGTCGGCGGCTTCGGACACGGTTCCCTGCGGTCGGGACTCCAGATCGACCAGGTGGAAGAGATCGAACTCGTCGACGGAACGGGACGTTCGCGCACCTGCTCCCGTCAGGAGAATTCCGAGTTGTTCCGGTTCGCCCTGGGCGGCCTGGGGCAGGTCGGTTTCATCAGCACCGTGGTGCTCCGGACCGTGCCGTACCGGGCGGTCACTCCCGTCTCCAGGATTCCGCACACGGGAATATCCGATCTCGCGGAATTCATGAGGAACGTCGCCGACGATCCCGCGGTGTCCGGCTATTTCGGCATGTACGACCGGACCTCGTGGTATTCACAGATCGCTTTCGCCGCCGAGGCCGCGGAAGCGGTGGCGGCCGGCGAGCCGGGCACCGTGCTGCCCGCCCCCGACTACTCCCTGCTGCTGCACCAGGAGGTCGAGCAGCACCTGCTGCCCGTCCTCCAGGACGCGTCCCGCGTGAACCTCTGGGCCGACTACGTCTTCGACGCGGCGGGCTTCGAGGGGATCACGAAGACCCTGGAGGAACTGACCCGCGAGTCCCCGTTCGCCGACCACCTGATCAGCCTGTACTTCCTGGTCATCGGGCGTCCCGAGGAGGCGACGCCGTTCGTCTTCGCCCCGTCGCTCGACGTCCCGGTCCAGTACGGGATCGGCGTGTTCACCACCATCGAGGGGTCCGGCTCCCCCGCGGTGGCCGAGACCCGCAGGGTGCTGCGCGAGCTGCTGGCGGCCTGCGCGCGGGCCGGGGGCCGCCCGTACCTGTACGGCTCCCACGAGCTGGACGCGGAGCTGCTGGAGGGCTTCTACGGCGCGGACGCGCTGCGGCGGCTGGAGTCCCTGCGCGAGGAGCACGCGCTGACCCGCTTCAACCCGCGCGCCTTCGGCGGCGTACGCCCGTGAGGAACGCGCGCAGGGGCGCGACCCGGTTCGGGCCGCGCCCCTGCGCGGGTCGATCCTGTGTGGCTAGGCGTCGGGGTTGCCGCCGAAGCGCTCGCGGTAGGACTCCAGGTCGTCGTCGGTGATCTTCGCGAAGAGCACCGGCGGGACCGTGAACGGCGTGCCCGCCGGGACCGCGTCCAGGGAGGCGGCCTGCTCCGGGGTGATCCACGTCGCCGTGTCGTCGGCGAGGTCGAACGCGGAGCGCATGGCGCGCGCCGAGGCCGGGATGAACGGCTCGGAGACCACCGAGTAGAGGTGGATGAGGTTCATCGCCGTGCGCAGGGTGAGCGCCGCGCCCTCCAGGTCGGTCTTGACCTCCAGCCAGGGCGCCTTCTCGTCGAGGTACGCGTTTCCGGCGGACCACAGGGCGCGCAGCGCGGCCGCGGCCTTGCGGTACTGGAGCGCGTCCATGTGGCCCTCGTACTCGGCCAGCAGTTCGGCGATCTGCGCGCCCAGCTTGGCCTCCGCCTCGCCGGCGGGGCTGCCGGCGGGGACCTCGTCGCCGAACTTCTTGCGGGAGAAGGTCAGGACGCGGTTGACGAAGTTGCCCAGCGTGCCGCCGAGGTCCTTGTTCACCGTGGCGGTGAAGTGCTCCCAGGTGAAGGAGGAGTCGTCGGACTCGGGCGCGTTGGCGATGAGGAAGTAGCGCCAGAAGTCGGCCGGGAGGATCTCCAGCGCCTGGTCGGTGAAGACGCCGCGCTTCTGCGAGGTGGAGAACTTGCCGCCGTAGTACGTCAGCCAGTTGAAGGCCTTGACGTAGTCGACCTTCTTCCACGGCTCGCGGGTGCCCAGCTCGGTGGCGGGGAACATCACCGTGTGGAACGGGACGTTGTCCTTGGCCATGAACTGCGTGTAGCGCACGTCCTCGGCCTCGTACCACCAGGACTTGTAGTCGCGGTTCGCCGGATCGGCGTCCGCCCACTCCTTGGTGGAGGCGATGTACTCGATCGGAGCGTCGAACCAGACGTAGAACACCTTGCCGTCGGCGGCCAGCTCGGGCCACGTGTCGGCGGGGACCGGGACGCCCCAGTCGAGGTCACGCGTGATGGCGCGGTCGTGCAGGCCCTCGGTCAGCCACTTGCGGGCGATGGAGGACGCGAGCTGCGGCCACTCCTCCTCGTGCTCCGCGACCCAGGCCTCGACCTCGACCTGCAGCTTGGACTGGAGGAGGAAGAGGTGCTTGGTCTCGCGGACCTCCAGCTCGGTGGAGCCGGAGATCGCCGAGCGGGGCTCGATGAGGTCCGTGGGGTCCAGGACGCGGGTGCAGTTCTCGCACTGGTCGCCGCGGGCCTTGTCGTAGCCGCAGTGCGGGCAGGTGCCCTCCACGTAGCGGTCCGGCAGGAAGCGGTCGTCGACCGGCGAGAAGACCTGCCGGATCGCGCGCTCCTCGATGAAGCCGTTCTTCTCCAGCTGGCGCGCGAAGTGCTGGGTGATCTCGCGGTTCTGCTCCGAGGAGCTGCGGCCGAAGTAGTCGAAGGACAGCTCGAAGCCGTCGTAGACCGCCTTCTGGGCGTCGTGGGCCTGCGCGCAGAACTCGGCGACCGAGAGGCCGGCCGCCTTCGCGGCGAGCTCGGCGGGGGTGCCGTGCTCGTCGGTGGCGCAGATGTAGAGGACGTCGTGGCCGCGCTGGCGGAGGTACCGGGAGTACACATCCGCCGGAAGCATCGACCCGACCATGTTGCCCAGGTGCTTGATCCCGTTGATATAGGGAAGCGCGCTGGTGATCAGGTGTCGAGCCATCCTCGGATGCTCCATTTCATATATGCCGGTACGACGTGACGTGCGGTTCATCGTATCGAACCGCCGAAACGCCACGCCCCGCATTTCTTCGGGGTGGACTGGGGGTACAGCGCAGAACTGACGGGTGCAATGCAAAAGCGAGGACTGTGACCTCTCCGTCACGGCCCTCGCGCTGCGGCCATGGTACAGCGGGCCGGGCAGCGCCCGGACCGCCGTCCATCCCCGGTGGGACACCGTCCGCGGAGACGGGGGGTCAGTCGCGGCCGCCCCGGGCGCCGTCGATCGCGGTGATCCGGGCGCCGCTCGCGAGCCTGCCCGTCAGGGTGGCCGCGGGGCCCTGCGGACCGGCGACGGGGACGGCCAGGGTCCGGCCGGCCGCCTCCGCGCGGACGGAGCCGGCCGCGGTGATGCCCGCGACCTCGCGGCTGCCTGCCGCCAGCAGGTACCAGCGGCCGGCCGGCGACCTCCACCGGGTGCCCGCGAGGAGGTGCTGCCCGAACCGTCCGCACGCGGCGGTCCCGCGGGACCGCGCCACGTCCTGCGGAGCTCCGGCCGGCAGGCGCAGCTGGACCAGGACGTCCCCCGGGCCGGCCCAGCCGGAGGCACGGGTGCAGGTCCACACGGCCCGTCCCGCGCCGTCGGGGAGCTCGGAGCCGGCGAAGTCCCAGATGTTGACGGCCCGTACCCCGCCGCCGCGGTACTCCCGCAGCCGGCAGGCGACCGGCGCCCACGCCGCCCGGGCGGCCGGGCCGGTGGCCTCGCGCGGCTGGCGCGCCGCCACGGCCGCCGGACCGTCGGGCAGCGGGGTGTAGGTCAGGTGTACGGGGGTCAGCGCGCCCAGGTCCGCGAGGACGAAGGCGTGCTTCTCCACGATCCGGGCGGAGGAGGTCAGCTCCAGTACGGGCCAGGCCGCGCAGGCCCCGCTGCGGCCGGCGCCCTCCGCTCCGTCCGTACGCGGGACCGCGGTCTCCTCCGTGACCCCGTCGGCGGAGACGGCCAGCGGCGTGGCCGCCTCCCCCGTCCGCAGCAGGTCGCGGGTGCCGGCCCGGGCGATCCACGGCGCGAGCAGGTACCGGGCCCGGCCCGCGTCCGTGCTCCCGCCGCCGGGGGAACGGCTCAGGGTCAGCGCGGCGGCGGTGGTCACGTTCGCCTCGTCGGTACGGGCGAAGGCGAGTTCCCTGCCCCGCGGCCCGGCCGGGCCGTCGGCGCCGCCGGCGCCGTCTGCGGGCTCGCCGTACCGGACCACCCGGTCCCCGTCGAGCAGCACCACCACCGCCCGGCCGGCTACGTCCCCCGCGTACAGGAGCTGCGGCGCGCGCGGCGGGGCATCGGTGGCCGTCCCCGGCGCGGCCGTCACCTCCACCTCCCGGGGCCGGGTGGCCCATGCCCCCAGGGCGCGGGCCAGCAGGCCCCGGTCGGCGGTGCGGGCGCCGCGCGCGGGCCAGGCGGTGAAGTCGACGCGGGCGGTGTCCGCCCAGGCCTCGGCGGGAACGCGGACCAGCCGGGCGGGGTCCAGCGCCCCGGCGACGGCCGGTCCGGCGAGCGGCGACACCTCGGGGCGGGGCGGCGACCCGTCGGCCGCGAGGAGCCCGGCGGCCAGGGCCAGGGCGAGGGCGGCCGCGGCGGTCCAGCCGGCCCGGGTACGGCGCCTGCGGCGCAGCAGGTCGGTGGGGCGGGCACTGACGACGGCGGCGTCGAACCCGGCGCCGCCCGGGCCCCGCAGGAGCGTTTCCCCAGCGGTGCTCCCCCCTGCTCGCCCATCGGCGCTCCCCGCGGCCCCGCGCGGGACCGCACCGGCCGGCGCATCCGCCACGGGCCGGGCCCACGCTCCGCGGCCCGGCGGCGGAGCACCGCCGCCGACCGCGCCCGGGCCCGCTTCCGAGCGCCCGGCGCCGCCCTCCCACGCGTGCCAGGCGGCCAGCGCCTCCCGTACGGAGTCCGCGGGGTCGGCCACCCCGGCCGCGGCGAGCAGCCGGGCCACCGCCTCCTCGGGCAGGCCGTCCATGCCGTGCAGGACGAACGCGGCCCGGACCGGCCCGGGCGCCGCGCCGAGCACCCGGGCGGGCTCGTCGATCCCGCCCGCCGGAGGCCACAGCCGCAGCCCCCAGACGAAGGGCGGCACCGGTGGCCAGCCGAGCCCGGCCGCGGCGAGACGGGCCCGGCCGGCCGGAGCGAGGCTCGCGCGCAGAACCCGTACGCGCACCTCGGTCAGGGGGCCGCCCGGCCCGTCGGGCCCGGCCGGAGCCTGGGTGCTGCCGCGCCCGCCGCGCGGGAGTGCCCGCTGGACCGCCTTGTGCGCGAGGAGTACCCGGGTATGACGGCCCAGGGTGACCGGGAGCGTCACGTAGGCGAGCCGTACCAGTTGGGGGTAGTGCTCGACGAGGACGGCCTCGGCCTGCTCCACGGCGGTGGAACCGAATCGCTGTGTTGTACCCACCCTCCGACAAACGAGTGAATCTTGGGATGGTCACACGCCGTGCCCTCCGAGACCGAACGAAACGGGCGCACGGGAGAACGGCATATGCGTTTGCGCTGGTTGAGCGGGTGCGCGATCGACATCGATCAACAGGTGATCATCACCGAACGTAATTCCTCCAGCTTTCGTCTCTGCGCCCTCCGAGTGCGCCCGCGCTGATTTCCTTGCCCCGCACACGGGATGGGGTGGAGCGGTGAGCGATGGCAGCGGTCTTCCGGAGGAGTCCGGCGGCGGGGCCGTGGGTCTGCCGAGCCGGCGACGGCGGCCGGCGCCCATGAGCCAGTGGAATCCGACGGCGCGCCTGTCCTACTGGGCCTTCCACGCCGACCGGCGTCCGGCCTACATGCGGTTCGCGTACCTGCAACTGGGCTCGGACGCGGCGGCCGAGGAAGCGGTCGACGCCGCCTTCGACTCGATCATGTGCGAATGGCTGCGGATGCTGCACATGGACCGGCTCGACGCCTACGCGTGGACCGTCCTCAAACAGCGGCTGATCGACCGCCAGTTCCGCCGCAGCCCCTGCCCGGAGCCGATGGACACCAGTGCCTTCGAAGCGGCGCTCAAGGAGGCCCCCGCGGAAGCCGACCAGTACGAGGTGCTCACCGACACGATCCGCTTCTACTCCGCCGTCTCCCGGCTCGCCGAACGGCAGCGCGACACCGTGCTGTTGAGGTACGGACTCCAGTGCACCCCCGGCGAAGCCGCCGCGATCATGGGGGTGGACGAGGCCACGGTCCGCTCGCAGCTCGGCCAGGCCCAGCGGCGGCTCGCCCGGCTGCTCGACACCCCGGCCGAGTCATGAACCGCAACACGAGCCGCGGAACCCGCCGCGAGGACGGCGGACTCCCGCGTTCCCTGGAGCAGTTCCTGGCCCGGGCGAGCGTGCGCGACCGCTATCCGCACTACGACCTGGGCGCGGCGGAGGCCCGCCTGCTGCGCGGCGCCGGCTCCACCACCCCGGAAGCCCGCCTGCTGCGCGGCGCCGGCTCCGCCGCGGCGGGCTCGAAGAAGCCGCTCCCCGCCCCGGTCCCCAGGCGCGGCGGACCCCACGCCCGGCGCCGCACCCTGGGCTGGAGCGACCCCCTGCGCGATCTGCCCCTGGACTCCGAGCGGGCCGGACGCGACCTCAAGGCCGCCTGCCTGGCCTCCGTGTGCGCCACCGGCGCCCGGGAGC
Organism: Streptomyces sp. NPDC002104; assembly: GCF_053593795.1. Lineage (NCBI taxonomy): Bacteria > Bacillati > Actinomycetota > Actinomycetes > Kitasatosporales > Streptomycetaceae > Streptomyces > Streptomyces sp. NPDC002104. The sequence goes on from NZ_JBSFDF010000054.1 coordinate 20,056, forward strand.
GGCTCGACGCCTTCCAGAGCGGCGGCCACGCCGACCTGCCCGGAGCCGTGGTCTTCGGCTGCCTGCTGCACCTGGCGGGGCTGCGCGAAGGGGCCCGGTTCTGGTGGCAGTTCGCCGCCGGCTCCGGGCGCAGCCGCACCACGCACGCCGCGTACTGCCTCTTCCTCGACCACTCCCGCCGCGGCGAGCACCACGACGCCCGGGTCTGGGCCCGGGAGCTGGGCCGGCGCCGTTTCCGGCCGGGCGGGCGGCGGGAGCTCCGCGAGGTACGGCTGTGCGCGCAGGCGGCCGTCCTGCGCTACGTCGACCAGCTCGACGACCCCGACCTGGGCCCGGTGCCGCTGCCCAGGCCCGGACTGTCCCGGGCGCTGGACGCGTTCCGGCCGCCGGCCGCCGCACCGCGGCCGCCCCGGCCCGGGGCGGGCCGGCTGGGGCCGGGCCCGCTGCGCCACCCCGCGCTGACGGCGGCGGCCCGCGGGACCGTCGTCCAGCCCGGCGGGGGCGAGGCGCTGGCGGCCGCGCGGCGCGCCCTGGCCGTCGTACGGGTCCTGCAGCGGCGGCCGCTCGGCGTACGGGCCGGGCGGCTCGCGCGGGAGGCCGGCCTGGCCGAGGCGGAGTTCGGGCCGCTGCTGTCGATGCTCTGCGAGGAGGAGTACGCGTACCGCTCCGGCGCCGGGGTCTACGCCCCCGGGCCGGCCCTCGACCGGCTCGCCGCCCCGGGCGGCCGGGGCCTGGCGGGCCAGTTGCAGCGCACGCTGGCCCTCACGCGGGACAGCGCGGGCGCGGCCGTCTACCTGAGCCGGTACGCGGAGGGGGAGGTCCGGATCACCCAGATGGCGGACGGACCCGGCGCCCCGCCGGTACGGGAGTGGGTGGACTTCCGGGACGCGGCGCACGCCAGCGCGGTGGGCAAGTGCCTGCTGAGCCAGCTCGACCACGACGGCCGCGCCGACCACGTGGCCCGGCACCGGCCCGCCCGGCTCACCGAGCGGACCATCACCGACAGCCGGGCCCTGTTCAGCGCGCTCGACGCGGTGGCACCGGGGGCGCCCGTCTTCGACCTGCGCGAGTACGCCCCCGGCGTGGTGTGCGCGGCGGTCCCCCTCGCACTCGGCGACGCGGCGGGCAGCCTCGCGCTGTCCCTGCCCGGCGGGCACGCGCACCGGCTGGGCCGGGCCACCGACGCCCTCCGGCGCAAGGCGGTTCCGGTGCTCCTGGCCCTGCTGCTGGCGGGGGCGATCCCGCCCGACGGCGCGGACTCCCCGGAGGCGGCGGCGGGGACGGCGGACACCACCGGCGCGGACGGGCCGGAGCATCGGCCGGACCTCCCCTCGGGCCTCCCGTCGGGCCTCCCGTCGGAGCCGCGGCCGGAGCTCCGTCCGGACTCCCGGTCGGAGCCGCAATCCCCGCCGATACCGATGCCGGTGCCGCTGCCGGTCACGGCCGAGACCCTGCGCCAGCTGCGCAGGGCGTTCCGGACCCCGCTGACGCGGGGCACGGGCGGGGCGGACGGACCCCACCTGGTCAGCGACAGCGCCTCGGAGGCGGCGTACCTCTTCGACGCGCCGCCGGACGACGGAGCCCCGGGCCTGGCGCTCCCGCGCACCTTCGCCCCGCTGGCCCCGGGCAGCCTGCGGACGGCGGGCGGGCAGGACGGGCTGGTGGTGCTGCGCACCTGACCGGGTCAGGGAGTGACGGAGAGGGGCGCGCCGGGGACGAAAGTGGCCACGGCGGTGTCGAAGTGACGCCTGGCCGCGTCGCGTTCACCCACCGGGGCGGAGACCCAGATGTCGTACATCCGGCCGTTCTGGTCCCAGCAGAGGTCGTAGGTGTGCCGGGCCCCCTCGGCCGGGTCGAAGCCGTTCCAGGTGAATTCCCAGAGCGCCGCCGGGAGTTCGTGGCGGGTCGTCGCGACGACCGAACCGCCGCGATAACCGGCGTTGGTGTCCGGGCCGTTCGCGTGCGCCTGCCGCATCACACCGAGCGGGCCGCCGGCCACCGGCATCTTCACCCGGATCCCGATGCGGAAGGCCCCGTCGGGGGAGACGTAGAAGACCCGCTGGTCGTCGGTGGCCCGCTGGTAGCCCGCGGGCACCGCCAGGGCGAAGCCCTGCGGATCGGCGACGGTCCGGTACCCGGAGGGCGGCCCGCCCGGGCTCCCGCCCCCCGGACTCGGCGTGGAATCCGGGCCGTTCAGGGCCGAGGAGGGGCTCGGCGCCGAGGACGGGCCCGGGGTCCGTGAAGTGCCGGGGGTCGGGAAGGGGCCGGCCGTGCCGCCGGGCGCCGCCGGCGCGCTCCGCGACTCCCGCCCCGCTTCGTTCTCTCCGGACAGCAGGTTCAGCGGGTCGGCGCCCACGACCACCCCGGCCGCCACCAGGACCGCGGCGGCCGCGATCAGCCCGAGGCGCAGGCCCGGCCGGGTGGCGACGCGCTGCCTGGCCGTCGGGCGCGGAGCCACGGCCGGCGCCGTCAGCCCCTCGGACACGGGCGCTGGCGCGGGTCCGGCGGCGGGTCCGGCTGCGGGGGCGTCCCCGGCCGGTGGGGCCGGCGGCCCGTCGGCCGGTACGGGCCTGCGGTCGGCCGGTACGGTCCCCCGCCCGGCCGGTACGGCCCCCGGCCCGGCCGGGCCGCCGCCGGACAGGTACGCCGACAGCAGCCGGTCCGCCTCGGCCGCCGCCATCCTCCGCTCCGGGTCGCGTTCCAGCAGGCCCCGGATGACCGGCAGCAGCGGCCCCGCCTGGGCGGGTGGGCGGATCTCCCCGGAGACGACGGCGTGCAGGACGCCGCCCAGTGAATCGCGGCGGAAGGGCGATTCCCCGGTCAGCGCGGTGCACATGAGCGTGCCCAGCGACCACAGGTCGGCGGCCGGTCCGGCCTCGGCGCCCTGCATCCGCTCGGGAGCGGTGTACTCGGGCGAACCGATGAAGGCGCCCGTCTGGCTGATGGTGGTGGCCCCGGAGAACCGGGCGATGCCGAAGTCGGTGAGCACCACACGGCCGGTCCCCGACTCCATGAGGACGTTGGCCGGCTTCACGTCCCGGTGGAGCACCCCCCGGCCGTGCGCCGCGGTCAGGGCGCCGAGCAGGGCATGGGCGGTCCTGGCCGTCTCGACCGGGGTGAGGGTCTTCCCGGCGGAGATCAGGTCGGCGAGCGAACCGCCGTCGACGAGTTCCATGACGATGCAGGGCCGACCGTGGTGTTCGACGACGTCATGGACCACGACGACATGGGGGTGCCGTACGTGCGCCACGGCGCGCGCCTCGCGCAGCGCTCCCGCGGCCACACCGTCCCCGTCGCCCTCGCCCGCGTGCAGTTCCTTGACGGCGACCGGACGCCCGAGCAGTTCGTCGGTGGCCCGCCAGACGGTGCCCATCCCGCCCCGGCCCAGCCGGTCCTCCAGGCGGTACCGCCCGGCCACCACGACACTGCCGCGCACCTCGTCCTGTGCCACCGCGCTCCCCCCTCGCCCGATCCCGGAGCCATGATGCCGTAGCCCGCTCGCCCGGCGGCCCGAGCAGGGCGCACTCTAGAATCGCGTCGGGCGGCACCGGCACAGCTCTACGGGGGGCACACGTGGAACCCACAGCCATCGGGCTCAAGTTGGCGACGGCCGTGATCGGCCCGCTCGTCAGGAAGTTCTTCGTCGCCGAGGCCCCCGGGGCGGGGCTGGTCGACAAGCCGGTCCGGCTCTCCGGGTACGTCTCCTTCAAGGGGGAGAAGCGCACCCTCACCGCGTCGGACGTCCGCACCCTGGCCGCCACCCTCGTCCAGCAGGGCCTGAGCACGGGCGAACGCCGGATCCCGGACGACGAGCACGAGGCCGTCACCGACGCCCTCGCCGCGACCCTGCACGCCCTGGGCGATCTCACGATCACGGACGTCGACGCCGTCCGCCTCGGCCCGGAGGCCTTCGCCCGCGCACTGCGCCGCGCGGCCGACCGCCCGGAGCGCCACCTCTCCGCCGATGCCACGCACTTCTACGAGGCCCTGCTCGGCGTGGCCTCGCTGCACATCCTGGAGTTCTTCACCCAGCGCAAGACCTTCACGGCGCACGCACTGGTGGGCCAGACCCAGGCGGTCGCCGAACTTACGGCAAAAACAGACGAGTTGATCCGTCGCACCCCGCTCCCCGACGCGGCGGACGCCGCGTTCGAGGCGGCGTACCTGCCCTACCTGGCGAGGAAGCACTCCAAGCTCACCCTCTACGGCATAGACCTGAGCAACTCACCGGCGCGCTGGCCGCTGGACGTGGCGTACCTGAGCCTGGAGGCGGCGCCGCTGGGACGCACGGAGATCTCCTGGGACGCCTACGAGACCGCGGACGACTTCCTCGCGGTGCAGCGGACCCTGCAGCGGACCCTGGAGCCCCAGCCCGCGGATCAGGCGCTGGCCCGCACCCCCCGCGTCCTTCTGCGGGGCGAGGCAGGCTCGGGCAAGACCACCCTCGTCCAGTGGCTCGCCGTGACCGCCGCGCAGCAGGACCGCCCGGACCGGCCCCCGTACCTCCGCGACCGGATCCCCTTCGTGCTCCCGCTCCGCACGCTCACCCGCCACGGCGAACGACTCCCGCCGCCGAAGGACTTCCTCACCGCCACCGGCTGCCCCCTCGCAGGCTCGCAGCCCGCCGGCTGGGAACACCGGGTACTGACCGCGGGGCGGGGGCTCGTCCTCGTGGACGGCATCGACGAGGTGCCGCAACCGGAGCGGGAGCGGACCCGCCGCTGGCTGCGGGACCTGATCGACACGTACGGCGGCGACAACCGCTGGCTGGTCACCTCGCGCCCCTCGGCCGTCGGCCAGGCCTGGCTCGCCGACGAAGGGTTCGGCGAACTGGCGCTGTCCTCCATGCGGCCCGCCGACACCGCCACCTTCATCAAACGCTGGCACGCGGCCGCCCGCGGCGGGTCCGAGTCCGCGGCCGAACTCGACGCGTACGAGGCACAGCTCCTCAGCGCGGTCCGCTCGAAGGCCGACCTCGGCAGGCTGGCCACCAACCCCTTGATGTGCGGCCTGATCTGCGCGCTCCACCGCGACCGGCGCGGCTATCTCCCGCACGGGCGCAAGGACTTGTACGAAGCGGCCCTCTCGATGCTGATCAGCCGCCGCGACCGCGAGCGGGACATGAACGTCCCCGACCTCCGGGAGGAGCCGCAGCTCGAACTCCTCCAACGGCTCGCGTACTGGCTGATCAAGAACGGCCGTACGGAGATGGACCGCTCCCAGGCCGAGGACATCATCGGCCGGGGCCTCCCCGCCGTCCCGGAGGCGGCGGCACTGGGAGACGCCCCGACCGTCTTCGAGCACTTCCTCCAGCGCAGCGGCCTGCTCCGCGAACCGACCCCGGGGACGGTGCACTTCGTCCACCGCACCTTCCAGGACTTCCTGGGAGCGCGGGCGGCGGTGGAGGAGGGCGACTTCGGCCTGCTCGCCGCGCACGCCGCGGACGACCAGTGGGAGGACGTCATCCGCATGGCGGTCGCCCTGGCCCGGCCGCGCGAGCGGATGTCCCTCTTCGAGGACGTGCTGGACCTGGGCGACCGCACCGCGGACCAGCGCGTCCGCTTCCGCGTCCACCTCCTGGCCGCCGCCTGCCTGGAGCACGCCACGACGCTGGACCCGGCGGTCCGCGGAGCGGTGGAGGAACGTGCCGCCAGGCTGATCCCGCCGCGCAGCGAGAGCGAGGCCCGCGCCCTGGGGGAGCTCGGTCCGCTGGTCCTGGACCTCCTTGACGGCCCCGACGACCAGGACGAGATGGCCGGCTACCACACGGTCGTAGCGGCTTCCTGGGTGCCGTCCGACGCCGCCGTGCCCCTGCTGAGCAGCTACGCGACCCACCCGTCGCTCAAGGTCCGCAGTCAGCTCATGTGGTCCTGGGCCCGCTTCGACAGCGCCTTGTACGCGGAAGAGGTCATCGCCCGTCTCGACCCGCAGGGGCTGCGCCACACCGTCACCAATGACGAGCAGGTGCACCACCTGGAGCGGCTGGGAGTTCCGGTGGAATCCCTGGACGTCCGCAGCCTCGTCTCCGTGGAGACGCTCGTCTCGTACCTCTCCCGACACGCGCTGACCGAGCTCAGGCTCAAGGACCACCCGGTGACGGATCTGGGATTCCTGACCGGCCAGACCAGGCTCTCGTCGTTCAGCGCCTCCAACTGTCCGGCGCTCGTCGACCTGTCCCCGCTCGCCGGGCTCCCCATCCGGACACTGGAGATCCAGAACCATGACGCCATGGATCTGAGCGCGCTGGAGCACCTCCCGGAGCTCACGACGCTCGACATCGAGGGACGGGCCGGACTGCGCTGGTCCGCGGAGACCCTCCACCCGAGCGCACCTCTTCAACGCCTGGTCCTCACGGGCCCGACAGCGGGAGGACTCAGGGGGCTCTCCCCCTACACCGGGCTGATGTCCCTCGACTTCGCGATCCCCGCCGCGTCGGCCGAGGACTGGCGGGTGCTGTCCGCACTGCCCGCCCTCCACGCGCTCTGCCTGGACGTGGCGTCGTTCGTGAGCCTCCCGGCCGGCGCCGTTCTGCCGCAGGTCACCGATCTGGGTCTCTGGCACGGAGAGGACGTCCGGGCCGTGCAGCAGGTGGTCGACCGGCTGCCGCAGGTCTTTCCCCGCCTGCGCGCCCTCGGCCTCGTAGGAGATCTGTCCCTGCACGTCGACACCTCCGCCGTGGAGGGGATGCCCACGTTCACTCACCTCCGGGTCGACACCCGCCGCTTCTCCTCGCGCCGGCTCGACGCACTGTTCACCTCCGCCGAGACCTCCACCCAGCGCTGACGGGACCACGGCCGGGACCGGCTGACCGGACCGGCTGACGGGACCTTCAGTCAATCCCCCTCGGCGGCAGCACCCGCCCTCCGGGTAAGGTGTCGGACCGTGGCTGATCGTCGAACGGCAATCATGGAAGGCGCCGCGCGGGTCATCGCCCGGCGCGGCGTACGCGGCCTGCGCGTGGAGGAGCTCGCCGCCGAGGCGGGCGTGTCCACGGCGTTGATCTACTACCACTTCAAGGACCGCGCGGGGATCCTCCGCGCCACCCTGGAGTTCATCAACGACCGCGCCGGCCGCTACACCGCGGAGCGGGACCCCGCCGATCCGCCGCTCGACGCCCTGGGCGAGCTGGAGCAGACGCTCCTGCTGGAGTTCCAGGACGACCCCGCGGTACGGGAGAACAGCACGGCCTGGGGAGAGCTGCGGGCCAGTGCGGTGTTCGACCCCGACCTGCGGGAAGACCTCGCCGGCGCGACCCGCGTCTGGATCCAGGAGGTGGGCGACCTCCTCGGACAGGCCCGCCCCATGGCCCCGCAGGCGGCCCTCTCCGGCGCCGCCGAGCGGCTGACCGCCCTGGTCGAGGGGCTGAGTACGCGCTGGCTCAGCGGCAGCCTGCCCCTGCCCCACGCCCGTGAGCTGATGGTGTCCTCCATCGCCGCCGAGCTGGACCGCCTCGCCCGTAACTGACCGCCCCGAGCCGCAGGCCCCGCAGGCCCCCCTCCCCCACCCAAGGGCCACGCACGCCCCGCGTCTTGACTGAATTTTCAGTCAGTGACAGAGTCGGACCATGGCCGGTCCCGGCCATACCCCCACCCGATCCGGAGGCCCCTCGATGCATGACTCCCCCGACGACAGCCGCTCCCTCCTCGGCCGGTTCTTCGGCTCCTCCCCCTCCCGCAGGCGCGTCCTCGGAGCCGCCGGACTCGGAGCGGCGGGCGTCGCGCTGGGGACCGCGGCCGCCGCGACCCCGGGGGCGCTGCGGGCGCCGAGCGCGGCGGTGCAGCGCTGGCGGGTGGACCTCGACGACGTTCCCCACGCCCGCACATGGATGTCCTGGCCCTCGCGCTCGTCCATCTGGGGCGGCCGCGCGCTGACCGGGGTGCAGGAGGACATCGCACTGATCGCGAAGACGATCGCGCGCTACGAGCCCGTCGTCATGTGCGCCCCGGACGCCTACACCGCCGCCACCGCCCGCTCCTGGTGCGGCTCCGGCGTGACGGTGACCACCGCCATCGGCACCGACGACCTCTGGATGCGCGACATCGCACCCGTCTTCCGCCGGGACGGCCGCGGCGGCCTCGACGCGATCGGCCTGAACTTCAACGGCTGGGGGAACAAGCAGGCCCACTCCTACGACGCCCACGTCGCGGAGAGCGTCGCGTACGAGGCCCATCTCCCCTTCAGCAAGACGGACTTCGTCGGCGAGGGCGGATCGATCGAGACCGACGGCGACGGCACCGTGATGGCCACGGAGAGCAGCCTCGTCAACAAGAACCGCAACCGGGGCTGGAGTCGCGCCGAGGTCGAGGACGCCGTTCTGCACGCGTACGGGGCCGACAAGATGATCTGGGTGCCGGGCATCAAGGGCAAGGACATCACCGACGACCACATCGACGTGACCTCGCGGTTCATCCGTCCCGGCGTGGTCATGGTCCAGGTGCCGCCGGCGGGCCGCGACGACGTCTGGGCGCGCGATGCCCGCGAGCAGTTCTCGATCCTCTCCGCGGCCACGGACGCCCGCGGCCGGCGGCTGACCGTCATCAAGGTCGACGGTCCCGACACCACGCGCTCGAAGAATCCCGAGTTCGTCGACTCGTACATGAACTTCCACGTGGTCAACGGGGCCGTCATCACGGCCCAGTTCGGAGACTCCGCGAAGGACGCGGCGGCGAAGCAGGCCCTGGCCGCCGCCTTCCCCGGCCGGACCGTGATCCAGCTCGACGTCGACCGCCTGATGGCCGGCGGCGGCGGCATCCACTGCTCCACGATGGCCGAACCGCGCCCGTAGAGCCCGGCCGTGGGCCCCGGGGCGCTGCCGCTACCGACACCGGCAGCACACCGGGGCACCGCACCTCCTGCCCGAACCCGCCCCGCACGGACGCACCGCCCTCCGCGCCGCCGATCCGCAACCCGCCCGCCCGGTGAGGGCGATACGGCACGATCGGCGGCCCCGCCCGGCCCCGCGTCCACCAAGACGACTTCGTGACGCCGGGCAGGAATCCGGCGTGCGCCTGTTCGCGCATCCGCACGCGGGACAGTCCGAACTTCCGCAGGTGGCCACGCGGCCGCCCGTCGACACCGTCACGGTTGCGCACCCCGGTCGCGCTCGCGTCGCGCGGCTGCTTCCGCAACTCGGCCACGGCCACCCCCCCGTTCGGCATCCGTCGAGGACGTCCTCCGGATGATCTCCTTCAGCTCCGCCCCCCGGGTGGCGTGGCGTTCGACGATCGCCTTGCGCCTCTCGTTCCGCGCGAGCCCCTCGCCGGGCTCTCTCGAACGGGATTGTTATTGAAAACGATTTCCATTCCCGTATAGTAGCGCCATGGCACGCAACGAAGTACGCCCGATCGTCAAGCTCCGCTCCACCGCGGGCACCGGCCACACCTACGTCACCCGCAAGAACCGGCGGAACGATCCCGACCGGATGGTGCTGCGCAAGTTCGACCCGGTGGTCCGCCGGCACGTCGACTTCCGCGAAGAACGCTGACCCCCGCCCCTCCCCCCGGCCTGAAGGGCACGCCATGAAGCCTGGAATCCACCCCGCCTACGGACCCGTCGTCTTCCGCGACAAGGCCGCCGGCTTCGCCTTCCTCACCCGCTCGACCGCCACCAGCGAGAAGACGGTCGCGTGGGAGGACGGCCACACCTACCCCGTCATCGACGTCGAGATCTCCTCGCGGAGCCACCCCTTCTACACCGGCACCGCCCGCGTCCTGGACACCGCCGGCCGCGTCGAGCGCTTCGAGCGCCGCTACGGGGGTGACAAGTGAGCCTGCCCGTCGTCATCGTCGGCCGCAAGGAGGTCGTCGACCGGCTGCTCCGCTCCGTCCCCGGCAGCGTCGCGCTCCACCACGACCTGGCCACGGCGGCCGCCGGTACCGTGCTGCGCGTCGTGCGCGACGCCTCGGGCGAACGGTCCCGGGGCGAGGCGCCGCTCGTCAACGACTGCGCCTGCTGCGCGCTCCGCGAGGGCTGAAGTCCCGCCCCAACCCCCTGGAGGCGGCGAAGATCACGTACATCGACTACAAGGACACCGATCTGCTGCGGAAGTTCGTCTCCGACCGCGGGAAGATCCGCAGCCGCCGCGTCACCCGGGTCACGGCGCAGCAGCAGCGACGGCTCGCCGCCGCGATCAAGAACGCCCGCGAGATGGCTCTGCTCCCGTACGGCAGCGGCGGCAGCCGGTAGGTCCCGGGTTCACACGGCGACCTGCTTGGTGCCGGACGGGTCGCCTGCGGCGACGCCGTGCTGTTCGTCCTCGGGACGTCCTTGGCGGGGCAGCAGGAACGTGAGGGCGAAGAACGCGGCCAGCAGGCAGGCCTGGACGACCAGCGCGTAGTGGAAGCCACTGGTGAACTCGCCGGCCTCGGCCCGGTCGAAGAACACGGAGCCGAACACGGCGACGCCGATGGAGCCCCCGATGGACTGGACCGCCGACAGGACTCCGGAGGCGGAGCCGATCTCGTCGTCGTCCACGGCGGCCAGGATGAAGCTGAACAGGGCGGCGATGACCATGCCCGCGCCGATGCCCGAAACGGCCACGCCCGGGGCGATGTCCCAGATCGAGAAGGACTCCGCGGTCAGCCCGTCGAGTTCGAACCAGAGCAGGGTCACGCCGGCGAGCTGGACGAGCGGACCGATCTGGAGGACCTTGCGGCCGATCCTGTCGGCGAGGACGGCGCCGCTGACCGCGCCGCCGATGGCCGTTCCCACCGCGAGCGGCAGGTTGCCGAGCCCCGCGTCGCCGGCGGTGAAGTGCCGGCCGATCTGGAGGTAGAGGGTCAGCACGAGCTGCGTGCCGACGAGCCCGGCGAAGAACAGGGCGATGGCACCGAGCCCGACGGTGAAGGCGGGCTTGCGCAGCAGGCCGGGGGTGACCAGCGGCTCCCGGCCCGCCGCGGCCGTACGGCGCTGCCGCAGGGCGAACAGGGCGAACCCGGCGGCCGAGGCCGCCATGGACAGCCAGGTCCACAGCGGCCAGCCGTCCTCCTGCCCCTGGTTCAGCGGCAGGACGAGGAGGGTGCAGGCCATCACGACCAGCGCCGCACCGGTCACGTCGATGCTCACCGTCCGGTCGCCGGGCTTCTTCGGTACGCACTTCGCGGCGACGATCAGGGCCGCGATGCCGATGGGCAGGTTGACCAGGAACACCGACCGCCAGCCGAGGCCGAAGAAGTCGCCCTCGATGAGGAAGCCGCCGAGGACCGGGCCGACGATGCCGCCGAGCCCGAGCACGGGCCCGAAGATCCCGAAGACCTTCGTGAGCTCGCGACCGGAGAAGTTCTCCCGCAGCAGGCCCAGCCCCTGGGGCAGCAGCATCGCCCCGGCGGCGCCCTGGAGCAGCCGGAAGGCGATCAGTGCCCCGATGTTCGGCACGAGCGCGCACAGCAGCGAGGTGGCGGTGAAGGCGGCCAGACCGAGCAGGAACATGCGGCGCCGCCCGTAGCGGTCGCCGAGCCGGCCGCCCAGCACGAGCCCGGCGCCCAGCGTGAGCGCGTAGCCGCCGATCACCCACTGCAGGCCGACGGAGCCGGCGCCGAGGGACCGCTCCAGGTCCGGGCCGGCGACGTTGACGATCGAGGCGTCCAGGAGATCCATGATCTCGGCGACGAGCATCACCACCAGGATCAGCCACCGCCACCGGTAGGGCTCGGGGGTCGCCTGGGTGGTCGCCTCGGGGGTCGCCTCGGGGGTGGGGGAAGGGTCACGCACGCCAGATACCTCCATCATGGAATAGTTCCATGGTGAAGGTAAAGTGGTGACGGTAGGTTGTCAAAAGCAGACCGCCGGCGCGGACCGTACGGCAGCGGACCGCAGCGGACGGCACGGCAGGAGAGAAGGGCGGAGGGCCTCCATGGAGGAAGCGCAGCGCGACGAGGTCGCGGCGCAGCACGAGCGGCTGATGGAATCGCTGAGGATCCACGGCCGCCACTACGCCGAACTCAGCCGGCGCTTCGCCGCCTGGCTGGGCCTGCACTCCACCGACGCGACCGCCGTACTGGAGATCGCCGCCGCCGAGGAGCGCGGCACCCCCCTGTCGCCGGCGCGGCTGAGCGAGCGCATCCCCCTGTCCACGGGGGCCACCACCGCGCTCCTCAACCGCCTCGAGGCGGCGGGGCACATCACCCGCGTCCGCGAGCACACCGACCGGCGCGTGATCACCCTGCGCAGCGGCGGCCACATCCAGGAACGGGCGGACGAGTTCTTCGGCCCGCTCGCCCACCGCCTCGACGCGGCGATGTCGCACTACCCGCCGCAACTCCTGGAGCAGTTCGACTCGTTCATGACCGACCTGAACTCCGCCATGGACACCCACCTCAGCGAGCAGGACACCGCGACGCAGCACTCCCCGGACGCCCGGAAACCATAGGGATGCCCTAGGGCGCGCTCCCCCCACCCGACGGGCGGAAGTCCAGCATGCAGAGCACCTTGTCGTAGCGGCGTTCGCCGACGGCGACGAAGCGGGGCAGGCGCCCGTACTCGGTGAAGCCCAGGGAGGCGTAGAGCCGCAGGGCCCGGGTGTTGTCACCCCGGGCGTCCAGCGTGAGGACCTCGATCCCGGCCCGGCGGGCGTCCTCGACGAGGGCGGCGGTCAGGGCCCGGCCGAGCCCGAGCCCGTGGGCTCCGGCGGCGACGGCGAGCTTCTCCAGGTCGGCGTGCGGGCGGTGGGTCGGGCGGGCGTAGCGCTGCCAGTACCCGAGTCCGACGAGCCGGTCTCCGAGGTAGGCGCCGCGCAGGGCCGCGTCCCCGGACCGTACGGCGTCGACCACGCCGTCGAGCAGCCGCGCCACCTCGTCCGCCCCGGGCGGTTCGACCCAGCCCAGCGCGGCGCCGCCGGCCACCAGCTCGGCCAGGATCCCGTGCGCCTCCGCGGCGAACCGGGCCGCCCGTTCCGGGTCGGACACCAGCTCCAGGGCGCCGACGATCACCGCTGCGGCGGCCGCGCCGCCCGTTTCACGATCCATGACCGCAGCCTAGGGGCGGCCGCCGAGCCGTGATCATCATCGGCGCGGCCGGCCGGTCCGGAGGGGACGGCCTACGCGGCCAGTTCCCCGTCGATCGCGTCGGCGAGGAGGCGGCGCGCGTGGTCCAGGGGCAGCGAGCCGCTCAGCCAGCGGACGCTGAGGCCTTCGAGGAGGGCCGTCAGGCGCTCGGCGGCGGCCGCGTGCTCGGGGGCCGTGCCGGTGGGGCGGGCCTGGGCGAGGAGGTAGGAGATCTCGTGGACCCAGCTGTGCGTGGCCTTGGCCACGTCCTCGCGCAGGTCGGGGTCGAATACGGCGCTGGCCCTCAACTCGCCCCAGGCGGTGCTGTTCTCCCGTACCTCCGGGGTCTCCTGGAGTTCGAGGAGCAGGGTCCGCTTCAGCTCGTCGCGGGGGCTCTCAGGATCGTCCGAGCCGTCCTCGCGTTCGGCCGTGTAGCGATCGGCGCGGTCGCTGATGAACTCCAGCGTGCGGCGCAGGATCCCGGCGCGGTCGGTGAAGTGGTAGTAGATCAGCGAGGTGGACACGCCCGCTTCGGCGGCGAGCTCCCCCACCCGGAGCCCGCGCACGCCGCGGCGCGCGATCACTCGCGTGGCGGCTCTGAGTATTTCCGTTCGACGGTCTGACACGAAGGGTCACTCTACCCGCCGACTCCGTCACCTGGGGCTTTTCCTGACCGTAACATCAGGGACCCGTTTCCGGGGGTTACGACGTGATCATGCCGGTTCAGGGCCCTCTCCGCAGTCCGTCCGCCACACGGTGTGACCGATTCCGCATCAGCTTGGCCAGAACCATTGACTGAATTTTCAGTTCGGTGGAGGATGCGGGCACCCCTTACGAACACTGACTGAATTTTCAAACAGGAGTGATCATGACGAGTTTCCGCATGCCGGCCGAGTGGACGGACCACGAGGGCTGCCTGATGGCGTGGCCGACCCGGCAGGAGCTGTGGGGCGAGGTCTTCGACGAGGTCAAGGTCGAGTACGCCCAGGTCGCCGGCGCGATCGCGGAGTTCGAGCCGGTCACCATGGTCGCGCTGCCCGGTGCCGGTGACGAGGCCCGCGCGCTGTGCGGTGAGGGCGTCGAGGTGATCGAGCTGCCGATCGACGACTCCTGGTTCCGGGATTCCGGTCCGATCTTCGTGCTCGGTCAGGACGGCCGGCGGGCGGGCGTGGACTTCCGCTTCAACGCCTGGGGCGGCAAGCACTTCCCCTACGACACCGACGACAAGATCGCCGCGGCCCTGCTGGCGCATCTGAACGTGGACCGCGTCGACTCCCGGATGATCCTCGAAGGCGGCGCGATCACCGTCGACGGCGAGGGCACGCTGATCACCACCGAGCAGTGTCTGCTGCACCCGAACCGCAACCCCGACATGACCAAGGAGGAGATCGAGGCCGAGCTGATCGCCCGCCTCGGTGTCACCAAGGTCATCTGGCTGCCGTACGGCGGTCTGCTGGACACGGAGACCGACGGCCACGTCGACGGCGTCTGCGCCTTCGTCGCCCCCGCCACGGTCGTCGTCCAGCTCCCGAGCGACCCCGCGCACCCCGACTACGAGCGCATGCGCGTCAACCGCGCCGTCCTGGAGGGGTCCACCGACGCCGCCGGCCGCCCCTTCACGATCATCGACCTGCCGCAGAGCAACCTCGTCGAGGTCGACGGCAAGGAGACCGAGGTCGGCTACCTGAACTTCTACATCGCCAACGGCGGGGTCGTCGTCCCGATCGCCGGCACCACCGAGGACGAGGGCGCGCTCGCCGTCATCGCGTCCGCGCTGCCCGGCCGCAAGGTCGTCGGAGTCCGCTCGCGCGTGATCGCGTACGGCGGCGGCGGCGTGCACTGCATCACCCAGCAGATCCCGGCGGCCGGCCGCACCGCCTGACGCGCTCGCCCCCTTTTGCCGTGCCCGGGCCGGCGGCCGGCCCCCGAGACTCCCCTCCTCGACCCGCTCGCCGCCTGCCCGTACCTCCCCGCCCCGCATGGAAGAGAGAGCCCCGATGCCCAGATCCCTTCCCTGGTCCAGAGCCGCCAGGTCCGCCGGCCGCACCGCCCCCGCCCCCGCTGCCGCGGCCGCCTCCCGCCGATACGTCCTGCCCGTCGCCGCGCTGGCCGCCCTCAGCCTGGTGGCCGCATGTTCCGGGCCGCCCAAGGGCGGCGGAGGCGGCAAGGACACGGCCTTCAAGCTGTCCGCCGGCACCCCCGCCGCCGCGGGTGAGATCGACTCCTTCACCTGGGCCGTGTACGCGGAACCGCCGACGCTGGACTACATATCGGCCTTCGACTACCCGGCGAACACGATCCTGTCGAACGTCTGCGAGAGCCTGATGCGGTGGACCCCGCAGCTCACCATGGCTCCGGGACTGGCCGAGAAGGCCACCAACCCCAATGACCTGACCTGGATCTACGACCTGCGCGCGGGCGTGCGCTTCCACGACGGCGGCACGATGACCGCCGACGACGTGGTCCACAGCCTGGGCCGTCAGATGGACCCGAAGAACGGGGCCGCCTGGAACAGCAACTTCTCCAACGTCGAGTCCGTCACCAAGACCGGCCCGCTCCAGGTGACCGTCAAGCTGAAGCAGCCCGACTCGCAGTTCCCCCAGTACATGGCGACCGCCGCCGGCGTCGTGGCCTCCAAGGCCGGGATCCAGAAGGCGGGCGAGGACTACGGCACCAGCGGCAGCCTGGACTGCACCGGCCCCTTCAAGCTGGGCACCTGGAACAAGGGCCAGTCGATCGAGCTCCAGCGCTTCGACGGCTACTGGGGCACCAAGGCCAAGTCCGCGAAGGCCGTCTTCACCTTCCTCACCGACCCCAACGCCCGTACGAACGCCATGCTGAGCGGCGAGGCCGACGGCGGCTACCTCATCCCCACCGAGAGCTACGACCGGCTGCGCGCGAGCGGCGCCGGCACGCTCTACTTCGGCGAGGGCCTGAGCACCGTCAACGTCAACGTGACGAGCATGAAGGGCGCGCTCGGCGACGTCCGCGTCCGCCGGGCCCTGTCCCTGGCCCTGGACCGCCGCGGCTTCGTCAAGGCGGGCCTGGGCGGCGCGGGCACCGTGACCAGCTCGCTCACCACCAAGGCGATCTGGGCCGCCGCGCCCCCCGCCATCCGCGCGTCCGCCTTCGACACCCTGCCCTCCCCCGACCAGAACGTCGAGGCGGCCAAGCGGATGATCGAGGAGGCCGGCGCCACCGGCAAGACGCTGACGGTGGCGACCAGTTCGATCGGCCAGGACGTCTCGGTGCTGGCCACCGCCATCCAGGACGCCGGCACCAAGATCGGCCTGAAGGTCCAGCTGAAGACCATCGCCCCGAACGCCTTCACCTCGCTGTTCACCGATCCCGCGGCGCGCGAGGGCATCGACATGTTCCCGGAGACGTACTACGACTCCATCACCGACCCGATGGACATGCTGAGCAACTTCCAGACCGGGGCCTACCAGAACTACGCCGGCTACAGCGACGAGTCCTACGACGCGCTGGCCGACAAGGCCCGGGCCGAGTCGGACCCGGCCAAGCGCTTCTCGGCGGCCGCCGAACTCCAGAGGAAGGCCTCCGACCAGGTCCTGTGGATCCCGGTCGCCGAATGGCCCACCGCGGTCTTCCTGAACAAGCGGATCACCGGCGCGCCCACCACCATCTCCTACCTCTACTACCCGTGGGCCGCGGATGTCGGGGCGGCCGCGCGATGAGTTTCCTGCGCTTCGCCGCACGGCGGCTGGCCGAGATGGCCGCCACCCTGCTCGGCGCCTCCTTCGTGATCTTCGGCGCGCTGTACCTGGCTCCGGGCAATCCGGCGAGCTTCCTCCTGGGCGGCCGCTCGGCCTCCCCGGAGGCACTGCAGGCGATCAACGAGCACTACCACCTGGACGACCCCTTCGCGGTGCGGTACCTGAACTGGCTCGGCCAGGTGGTGCAGGGCGACTTCGGCCGCTCGATCACGTACCGCACGGACGTGTCGCGGCTGCTCGCGGACCGGCTGCCCAACACCCTGATGCTGATGTCGATGGCGCTCGTACTGGTCCTCGTGTTCGGGCTGCTCCTGGGCTGGATCGGCGCCGTCCGCGGCGGGAAGGCCGACTCCGCGATCCTGGTGACGACCACCGTCGCCATCGGCACCCCCTCGTTCGTCGCGGCGGTCCTGCTGCAGGGCCTGTTCGCCGTGAAGCTGGGCTGGTTCCCCACCGGCGGGACCGGCGAGGGGTTCGGCGGGATGCTCTGGCACCTGACCCTGCCCGCCGTGGCCCTGGCGCTGTACCTGATCGGCATGCTCGCCCGGGTCACCCGGGCCGCGATGCTCGAAATCCTCGGCCAGGAGCACGTCACGGTCGCCCGCAGCCGCGGCGTCTCCACGAGCCAGGTCATCCGGCGCCACGTCTTCCGCAACGCGCTGGGCACCGTGCTCACCACCGGCGGGCTCATCGTCTCCACCCTGCTGGTCTGCACCGTCCTGGTGGAGTCCGCCTTCAGCGTGGGCGGCATCGGCCAGCTCCTCGAACTCTCCACCACCACCAAGGACTTCCCCACCGTGCAGGCCATCTCCCTCATCATGGTCGCGCTGTTCATGACGGTGAACCTCGTCGTCGACCTGCTCCATCCGCTGGTCGATCCCCGGGTCACCCTCGGCTCCGCGAAGAAGGCCTCGTGAGCTCCGTCCTGGTGCGCCGGCCGGGCCTCGCCCGGCTCCGGACCTCCCGCGCCCCCCTGTCCCTGCTCTGTACGGGCTTCGTCGCCCTCGTGGTCGTCGTCGCGGTGCTCGCCCCCTGGATCGCGCCCTACGATCCCAACGCGGTCGACCTGGGCAACGCCCTCGCGGGCCCCTCCGGCGATCACCTCCTCGGCGTCGACGCCTCCGGGCGCGACACCTTCTCCCGGCTGGTCCTGGGCGCCCGCACCTCGCTGCTCGGCCCGCTCGGCGTGGTCGTCTTCTCCACCGTGGCCGGCGTGGCGATCGGCACCGCCGCCGCCTGGCGGGGCGGCTGGCTGGACTCGGTCCTCTCCCGCAGCACCGAGCTGGTCTTCGCCTTCCCCGGCATGCTGCTGGCCATCCTGATCGTCTCGGTCTACGGCGAGGGCCTGCTGGCCCCCGTCATCGCCCTGGCCATCGCCTACCTGCCGTACGTCAGCCGGCTGACCCGCTCCCTCGTGCTCGCCGAGCGCGCCCGCCCGTACGTGGAGGCGTACCGCGTGCAAGGACACTCCGGGGCGCAGATCTGCCTGCGCCACGTGGTCCCCGCGGTCATGCCCGTCGTCCTCGCGCAGTCCGCGATCAACTTCGGCTACGCCCTGATCGACCTGGCCGGCCTCGCCTTCCTCGGGCTGGGCGTACCGGCCCTGACCCCCGACTGGGGCCGCATGGTCTTCGACGGCAACGCCGCCATCCAGGCCGGCTACCCGCTCTCCGCGATCGTGCCGTGCGCGGCCATCGTGCTGACCGTGGTCGCCTTCAACGTCGTCGGCGAGAACTGGGCCGACAAGGTAGCCCGGAGGGCGCGATGACTCTGAAGAACACCCTTGAGATCGAGGGCCTGCGGCTGCGTCTGCCGGGAGCCGTGCGGCCCGTCCTCGACGGCGTCGGGCTCACCGTCGGCCCCCGGGAGACCGTGGCGCTGGTCGGCGAGTCCGGCTCGGGCAAGAGCCTGACCTCGCGCAGCGTGCTGGGGCTGCTGCCCGAAGGGGCCCGTACGGAGGGCGAGGTACGGGTGGCCGGGGACGACGTGCTCACCATGTCGCCGGGCCGGCTGCGGGTGCTGCGCACCAGCACGGCGGCCATGATCTTCCAGGACCCCCGGGCGGCGGTCAACCCGATGCGCCGGGTCGGGGACTTCCTCACCGAGAGCCTGCGGCTGAACGCCAAGGCGGGCAAGGCGGTCGCCGAGGAGCGGGCGGTGGCCATGCTGGAGGCCGTCGGCCTCACGGCGGGCGCCCTGCGCAAGTACCCCGGACAGCTGTCCGGCGGCATGCTGCAGCGCGTCGTGATCGCGGCGGCGCTGATGGGTGATCCCGCCCTGATCCTGGCCGACGAACCCACCACGGCACTGGACGTCACCAGCCAGGCCGAGGTGATCGGCCTCCTCGGTGATCTGCGCGAACGCTTCGGAACGGGGCTGCTGTTCGTCACGCACGACCTCGGGCTCGCCGCCGCGATCAGCGACCGGGTGTACGTGATGTACGCGGGCCGGATCGTGGAATCGGGCCCGGCCGCCGAGCTGTTCGCCCGGCCCCGGCACCCGTACACGGCGGCCCTGCTGAACTCCACCCCGCGCCTGGACGCACCCCGCGGGCGGCTCGCCGCGATCGAGGGGCGTCCGCCGAGCCTGCGGGAGGAGCTGAGCGGCTGCCCCTTCGCCGCGCGCTGCGTGCTCGCGACCGACGTCTGCACCCGGGAGGCTCCGGCCCTGCTCCCGGTGGCCGGGGAACCGGACCGGCTCGCGTCCTGCCACCACGGCGAGCTGATCGCCGAACAGGAACGGACGGGCACCCAGCGGAAGGAACTCCACCCATGAGCACCGCCACCGGCGCGAGCGCCGGCACCACGGCCGCCGCGACGAAGACCGTCCTGGAAGTCCTGGGCCTGCACCGGAGCTACGGAAGCGTCCGGGCCGTGGACGACGTGTCGTTCCGGCTGGCCGAGGGCGGCTCCCTCGGCATCGTCGGCGAGTCCGGTTCGGGCAAGACGACCACGGCCCGCATCGTGGTGGGCCTGGAACACGCGGACGAGGGCCGGGTGCTGATCCACGGCCGCGACCGGGGCGACCACGCGCGCGGCAAGGCGCGCCGGCTCGCCCGGGCCCGTGAGGTCCAGATGGTCTTCCAGGACCCCTTCCTGTCCCTGGACCCGCGCACCACCGTGGGCGCGGCCCTGCGGGAGACCCTCGCCCTGCACTTCCCCGGCGCCGATCACGCGCGCCGGATCACCGAACTGCTCGACCAGGTCGGCCTCGGTTCCCGCGAGGCGGACGCGCTGCCCCGGCAGTTGTCGGGAGGGCAGCGCCAGCGCGTGGCGATCGCCCGCGCGCTGGCCGTGGAGCCTGCCGTCCTCGTCCTCGACGAGGCGGTGGCCGCCCTGGACGTCTCGGTGCAGGCGCAGATCCTGAACCTGCTCTTCGACATCCGCGAACAGACCGGCATCGGCTACCTGTTCATCACCCATGACCTCGGCGTCGTGCGCTGCGTGACCGATGACGTGATCGTCATGCGGAGCGGCCGGATCGTCGAGTCGGGTCCGACGCAGGAGGTCCTCGCCGACCCCCAGCACCCCTATACGCGCCTGCTCCTGGAGTCCGTACCCCGTCCGGGGTGGGATCCGCGGAGCATCGCCGCCGCGCGCCGCGCGCTGTGAGGGGGGCCGTGGGAACGGCGGTTCCCGCGGCCCGGCGGTTCATCACCCAGCGGTTCATCACCCCACCAGGCACAACTGATCGGAGATCAGAGATGAACGAGCACGTAGCAGGGAAGCTGGACAGACGAGGGTTCCTGGCCGCGGCCGGTCTCACGGCCGCGGGCGCCGCTCTGGCATCGCTGGGCGGGCAGGCCTTCGCGGCCGGCCGGCCGTCGGCGGCGGCAGCCGGGGCCTTCGCCGTACCGTGCGAGACCGTCCGGCACACCCGGACGTGGATGGCGTGGCCCGACCGGACCTCCATCTGGGGCAACCAGCTGTCGGGGGTGCAGGCCAACATCGCGCTCATCGCGAAGACCATCGCGAAGTACGAACCGGTCGTGATGCTCGCCAACCCCGCGAGCCTCTCCAAGGCGAAGAGCGCCTGCGGGACCTCGGTCACCGTGATCAGTTCGATCCCCGTGGACGACTGCTGGATCCGTGACAGCGGGCCGGTGTTCCGTACCAACGGGGCGGGCGGACTGGATGCGTTCGGCACCAACTTCAACGGCTGGGGCAACAAGCAGAGCCACGCCAAGGACGCCCTGGTGGCGAGCCGCGTCGCCGCCTACGCCGGGGTGGCGTTCAGCACCGCCTCGTTCGTCGGCGAGGGCGGCTCGGTGGAGACGGACGGCGCCGGCACGCTCATGGCCACGCGCAGTTCCCTCATCAACTCCAACCGCAACCCCAACAAGAGCCAGGCGCAGCTGGAGGCGGCCCTGTGCGCCGCCTACGGCGCGTCCAAGGTGATCTGGTTCAAGGGCATCTCCGGCCAGGACATCACCGATGACCACGTGGACGCCACGTCCCGGTTCCTCGAAGCGGGCAGGGGCCTGGTCCAGATGCCGCTCGCGAGCGACAACGACGTCTGGGCCAAGGACGCGCGCGAGCAGTACCAGATCCTGTCCACCTCCACCAGCGCCCAGGGCAGCCCGATCGCGGTCACCAGGCTCCAGGGCCCCGACTACGACAAGATCCGCTCCACGAACCCCGACTTCGTGGGCTCGTACGCCAACTACTACGTGTGCAACGGCGCGGTGATCTCCTCGCAGTTCGGTGACACCCGCGCCGACGCCGCGGCCAAGGCCACCCTCCAGCAGCTCTTCCCCGGCCGGGTGGTCGTGCAGCTGAACATCGACAGCCTGGGCGGGGGCGGCGGCGGCATCCACTGCGTCACCCAGCAGCAGCCCGTCGCGTAACCGCTCCCCCGCACGTCCGGCCCCCCGCTGTCCGCGGGGGGCCGGTTGTGTCTACGGGGCCACGTCGTCCCAGGCCATCGCGCTCATCCGCCAGCCGCCGGGGGTGCGGACGTACTGCGTGGTCTTGTGGCCGGTGCCCTCGAACCACGCTCCGTCGAGGTATCCGGACTTGCGGTACTCGCTGAACCGGTGCGCGACCGAACCGAAGACCTCGGTGCGCTCGGCGACCTCCCATTCGCGGAACTCCGTCAGCGTCCCGTCGGTGAGGATCTTCTCGCGCGGCTCGATGAAGCCGTCGAGGTCGTAGATCACGGGCTCGGCCCCGACGTTCTTGATGATCATCCCCTGGGGAATGAACACCTCTCGGATGGCGCCCAGATCCGGCCGCCCGCCTCCGGCATTGGTGAACGCACCGAGGAAGACACGCATCAACCGGTCCAGCTCGGCCTTGACTTCGGACACGCAGACCCTCCCGAGGGCGAAGATTCCCGGCCGATCCTCGCCCACCACCGGCAGGAGGGCAATGGCCGGCCCGCACCCGCGCACCACCGGGCGTTCTCGGAGCGGGCGACCTCCAGGCGAAAGGGGCAATAGTCGCATAGAGATTATTTCGTATGTTTCTCCAGCAACCGAAAGGCCTTCCGGCTGCGAATGAACGGGTGAGAGGGACAAGCGGGCTCCGGACGGGGCAGACCGTCGGACCCGCCTCCACGAGGAGAAGCACATGAACACTCACCACGTACGCCGGTCCGCCGCGCTCGCGGCAGCAGCGTTCGCATTCCCCATCGCCCTGGGCGTGGCGGCCCCGGCGTTCGCCGCACCGCAGCAGACCGATCCCTTCGGACCCGCTTGCGCCTCGGTGCCCAAGGAGGGCTCCGGCAGTCTCGCCGGCATGGCCAAGGACCCCGTGGCCACCGCCGCGTCCAACAACCCCGCCCTGTCGACGCTCGTCACGGCGGTCAAGAAGGCCGGCCTGGTCGACACCCTGAACAACGCCAAGGGCATCACCGTGTTCGCGCCGACCAACGAGGCCTTCGCGAAGATCCCGAAGGCTGACCTGGACAAGATCCTGGCCGACAAGGCCGAACTGACCAAGATCCTCACCTATCACGTGGTGGGCGAGAAGATCACCCCGAAGCAGCTCGGCGCGGGCACGTTCAAGACCCTGGAAGGCGGCTCGCTCAGCACGGCCGGATCCGGCGAGAGCTTCACCGTCAACGGCAAGGCGAAGATCGTCTGCGGTGACGTCCAGACCGCCAACGCCACCGTCAACATCATCGACACGGTCCTCAGCCCCAAGTGAGCTGCTGCGGGGAGCGGTGGAGGCGGTGCTGCGGCCGGCCTCGATCCTCCCCGCGAGGGAGAAGGGGGCCGGGGAGGCGGACCGGACACGTTCGGACCAATCCGCGCCGCGGTTCGCCGCGAATCCCCCACGACGTCGGCACGCCGGCTCGACTTTCCGCCACCTCGACACCGTTCAGGTTCTCCCACGGAGGGACTATTCCGATGAGGCCCGCAGCCGACCGCCTGGCCGACCTCCTCAGCCACCTCGTCGACGGACCGCTCCCGGTGCGGCTGCGCGCCTGGGACGGCAGCGAGGCCGGGCCCGCGGACATGCCCCTGATAGCCCTGCGCGGGCCCGACGCGCTGCGCCGACTGCTGTGGCAGCCGAACGAGCTCGGGCTCGCCGAGGCGTACGTCGCCGGTGACATCGACGTCGACGGCGACCTGGCCCAGGCCCTCGGCCGGGCCGGCCGGTCGGTCCGCGACCAGGGGATCCGGTGGCCGGGCGCGGGTGCGCTGGCCTCGGCCACCGTGCTCGCCGCCGGACTGGGCGCCGCGGGGCCCCCTCCCCGGCGCCCGCACGGCCGCGCCCGTCTGAGCGGGCGGCTCCACAGCGCTTCCCGGGACCGGGCCGCGATCAGCCACCACTACGACCTGTCCAACGCGTTCTACGCCGTGCTGCTCGATGCCACGATGGCGTACTCCTGCGCCTACTGGACCCGCCCCGCGGACGCCTCGTACGGTTTGGCCGAGGCCCAGGCCGACAAGCTGGAGCTGATCTGCGGCAAGCTCGGGCTGCGCGCCGGGGACCGGCTCCTGGACGTCGGCTGCGGCTGGGGCTCCCTCACGGTCCACGCCGCCCGGGAGCACGGGGCGAGGGTCACCGCGGTCACCCTGTCCGCGGCGCAGCGGGACTTCGTCGCCGCCCGGGCCGCACGCGAGGGTGTGGCCGGCCTGGTGGACGTCCAGCTGCGGCACTGGCGGCACATCGACGGCGGAGGCTACGACGCGGCCGCCGCCGTCGAGATGGGCGAGCACGTCGGGGACGCCGAGTACCCGGAGTTCGCCGGGATGCTGCGGGCGGCGCTGCGCCCGGAAGGCCGGCTGCTCATCCAGCAGATGTCCCGGGGGGCCAACGCCCCCGGGGGCGGCCGTTTCATCGAGACGTACATCGCTCCCGACATGCACATGCGTCCCCTGGGCCGGACCGCGGACCTGCTGGAGTCCGCCGGCCTGGAGGTCCGCTCCGTGGAGTCCCTCCGCGAGCACTACACCAGGACCATCGACGCCTGGCGGGGCAACCTGGAGGACAGGTGGGGTGACGTCGAGGACCTCGTCGGCGAGACCACGGGGCGGGTGTGGCGGCTCTACCTGGCCGGGGCCTCCCTCGCCTTCGCCGAGGGCCGCATGGGCGTCGACCAGTTCCTCGCGGTCCGGCCCACCCGCGAAGGCGGCTCGGGGATGGACGCCGCGTCCGGTGGAAGCCGGTGAACCGTCTGCACGGCGTCGCGCAGGACCCGGCCCCGGCCCTGGTCCCGGTCTTTCGCCACCGGCTGCCGCGGCAGTCGGAGGCGGCGGTCCTCCTGCTCCACGGGGGCCGCGCGGACGCGCTGCAGGCGCCGCCCCGGCTGAACCTTCCGTCGCTGCGGATGCGTCCGTTCGCCTCCGCGCTGCTCCGGGAGACCTTCGACGAGGCCGTGCTGATCGCCCACGTCCGCTACCGGCACCGCGGCTGGAACGGTGCGCACGCCCATCCGGTGGCCGACGCGCTGCGCGCGCTCGACGAGCTCCGCGCCCTGGCCGGTCCGGTTCCCGTCGTCCTCGTCGGCCACTCCATGGGCGGCCGCGCCGCCCTGCGCGCGGCCGCCGACCCGCAGGTCAAAGGGGTCGTCGCCCTCGCGCCCTGGTGGCCCGCCTCGGAATCCACCGGCCACCTGCGCGGCCGTACCGTCATCGCCCTGCACGACGAAGCCGACCGGGTCACCGCCGCGGCGGACACCTGGGCCTGCCTCACCCGTGCCCGGAGCGCAGGGGCCCGGGTCGAGGGGATCCGGATGCCCCGTGGCGGCCATTCGATGCTCCGGGACGCCGGCCGATGGCACCGCGTCACGGTGGAGGCCGTCGACGCGGTCCTCGGGAACGGCCCGCCCGTCGCGGAACGCGCCTGGAGCGGCGCGCTCCCCGGGGCGGTCCGGCCATCCGGTCCGACAAACGGGTGATCCTGCAATCGCGCCCGTAACGGAGCCGCGGACGGATTGTCCTACCGATATGACGTCTTCGCACACGCTGTCCCGGCAGTCGCCCCGAGTCGCTGCCTTCCTTTCCCTTCCCGCTCCGGGTGAACGCCGCAGGCTCCGGGAGATGTGGGACCTGACGCCCCAGCAGGTGGCCGTGGCCTTCGGAGTACGGGCGGCGACCGTACGCTCGTGGGAGGCGGGGCGCAGCGAGCCCAGAGGCAAGCGCCGCGAGGCGTACCGCCGCTTCCTTCAGGGCCTTGCCCAGCGCGCCGACATCCAGCCCCGTACCGCTGTGCTGCCGGCCAGCCGCAGCCCGGAGGGCTCCGTGCCTCCGGCGCCGGCTCCCCGGGCGTCGGCGCCCGGGGAGCGGAAGCCGGCCGTTCCCGGCGGCGGAGCCTCCCCGTCCGGCGCGGTGGCGCCGCCGCCCCCGGCGCCGGTGGCGGCGGCCGTGAGCCGCTCGCGGGCGGTGGCCCTGGTGCCGGAAGCCCGCTGGGTGCCGTGGATGGGCGGGGTGGCCGCGGCCATCGGGGGGTGGGCGCTGATGCTGGTCCTCCTGAACACCTGGCTGCCGGGCTGGGCCGGCTGACCCGCCGCCGCTCCTCAGACGATCCCGGTCACGGTGACGCGTACCGGGATCGCCTGCGCGGAGGGGTGGGCGGCCTGGACCGTGGCGCGGATGGCGCGGGTCACGTCCAGGGCCCGGTGTCCGCGCAGGAGGACGACCTCGACCTCGACGGCCGGCCCCCCTCCCTGACGGGTGGGGGTGATGCGGACGCCGGCGGTGCGGCGCACGGGCGCGCCCGGTGGGTGGAGGCCCGCTCTGGAAGTGGCCGCCGTGCGCAGGAGGTC
This sequence comes from Streptomyces sp. NPDC002104, assembly GCF_053593795.1. Classification (NCBI taxonomy): domain Bacteria; kingdom Bacillati; phylum Actinomycetota; class Actinomycetes; order Kitasatosporales; family Streptomycetaceae; genus Streptomyces; species Streptomyces sp. NPDC002104. The sequence continues at coordinate 45,989 of NZ_JBSFDF010000054.1, forward strand.
GCCGAGGGCGGGCTTGAGGAAGGCGACGCCCGGCACGGCCAGGACGGCCCGGCTGATCGCCGTGTGGGTCGCTTCGCGGTCATTGGCCGTGGTCATCGAGTTCCTCGTCGGCGGGTTCGTGGTGGAGGTCGGTGACGGTCACGTCGATGGAGGCGACCGGCAGGCCCAGGTCCTGTCCGGCGGCCGCCGTGATCTGCCGGCGGACCCGGTCCGCGGTCTCCTGGAGCGCGCGGGTCATGCCGACGGTGACCTCGATGCGGATCCGTGCGGGTGTCCGCGTCCGGCTCCCGGGGCGGGCGGCGGGTCCGGGGCTGACGCGGCAACTGCCCGCACGGACCCCGGGGACCCGTTCGGCTGCCGCGCGGAAGGTCCGGGCGGCGACGGCTTCGTAGATCCAGGCGTCCTCGTCGGCCTCGCCCAGGGCGAGGGTGTGACCGGGGCGCAGTTCCAGGCGTACGACGTCCATGATGCTCGCGGTGAGCCGGGCCGCGCCGGCTTCCCAGTCCTCGCCGGTGTCCTGCCGGTCGCGCGCGACGGCGCTGCGGAGCCGTGCGAAGTCCTCGAGCGCCGCGGTGCAGTGCTCGCACCGGGCGGTGTGGGCGTCGGCGGGCTGCGCGTGCGGGCGCCGCAGGATCTGGTCCTGCTCGTCCCACAGGGCCGCGAGGTCCCTTCCGCAGGGCAGGAACCCCTCGTCGTCATCGGCCGTCGGGTCCTGCTGTGGCAGGTGGGATTCGTTCATCGCCATGCGACCATCGCCTCCGTCAGACAGCGCCGCGCCCGGAACACTCTGGCCCGTACGGCTTCCTGGCTGATTCCGACCGTCTCCGCGATCGTCTCGTACGGCATCGTCTCGATCTCCCGCAGGACCCAGCAGGCGCGCTGCTCCGGGGACAGGACCGCCATCGCCTTGCCCAGCGCGTGCACGGCGGCCTGGGACTCCGCGGCGCGCTCGGGGGAACTCTGGTGTTCGGGTGCGGCCTGCTCGGGGAGCTCGTCGATGTCCGTGGCGGGACGGCGGGCGCGCAGGGTGTTCAGGCAGCGGTTGCTGACGATCCTGTGCAGCCAGGTGCCGAATCCCGACTCGCCCCGGAATTCGGGGAGCTTGCGCCAGGCGCTGATGAAGGCGTCCTGGACGGCGTCCTCGGCCTCGGACCTGTTGCCCAGGAGCTGGGAGGCCAGCCGGAGCATGGCCGGCCCGTGCCGGCGGACCAGCGTCTCGAAGGCCTCCTCGTCCCCTTCCGCCGCCCGGACGGTGAGGAGGGCGTCGTCGGACCGGTCCGCCGCTCCGGGCCGCCGTGGCCTTGGATCCTGCTCAGCCGTCACCCACTCGCTCCCTTCACGTTCCCTACGTTGGACACGCGTGCATCCCCTTCGTTACGGGGACCGGCGGAGAATTCCGTGGCGCCGTCGCCGTCTGATTCGGAACCGGTGCGTCACAGGACTGCCGCGGCCGGTGTCGAACGTAGGCAACGCGGTTTCACCGTCGACGTCTTCTGAGGAGTCCGATGAGCACCCAGGACCTGGCCCCGGCCACCACGCCGGCCATCACCCCGACCGCCCGCAAGAGCACCACGGGCACCTCGGGCACCACGGCCACCACGACGCTGAGCACCGGGCAGAGCGGGGTGTCGGAACCGGCGTCCACCCGCGGCAAGACGTCCATCGCCGACGTCGTCGTGGTCAAGATCGCGGGCATCGCCGCCCGCGAGATCCCCGGGGTCCACGACATGGGCGGCGGTCTGTCCCGCACCCTGGGCGCCGTCCGCGACCGCGTGCCCGGCGGCCGTCCGAACGTCGGACGCGGGATCAAGGTCGAGGTGGGCGAGCGTCAGACGGCCATCGACGTCGAACTCGTCGTCGAGTACGGCGTCCCGGTCACCGATGTGGCCCGCGACGTGCGCGAGAACGTGATCGCCGCGGTGGAGCGGATCACCGGCCTGGAGGTCGTCGAGGTGAACGTGGCCGTCAACGACGTCCACCTCCCTCAGGACGACGAGCCCGGCATGCAGGCCGACACCCGCGTCGAGTGACCCGCGCGAGCCGGCCGGGCCGCCCGTATTCGGTACCACGTGGAGGATGAAGCGATGAGCAAGGACGTACTGGGGCTCCTGGTGGGCATGGCGCTGGCGTTCGCCGGCTGGTTCGGGGGCTTCGGCGCCTTCCTCCTCGTCGCCGCGCTCGGGGCGCTCGGCTTCGCGGCCGGCCGGTTCCTGGAGCACGGCGGCGACCTGCGCGCGCTGCTGGTCACCCGGGACCGGGACCGGCTGTGACGGCGCGGGACCGGGGTACGACCACGGTCGCCGGGCGGGTCGTCCGCAAGATCGCGGAGCAGTCCGCGCGGGAAACCCTCACGGCCCTCGGCGGCCGGGTGTCGAACACGACGGCGACCGTACGCGGGCGGTCGGCGGACGTCGGAGTCGGCGTCGTGCTCGCCTACCGCGGCTCGGCGAGCGACACCGCGCAGGCCGTGCAGGACCACGTCGCCGCACGCACCTCCCACCTGACCGGCCTGCACATCCAGGCCCCCCGCATCCGGGTGCGGGAACTCGCCGCGCCGGCCCGGTCACCCGTCGCGAACGAAACCCCGGTCGTGGACGGTCCCGGGCCCGCGCGTGCGTGGTCCGAACGAAGGCTGCCGGTCGCCTTCTTGGCCGCCCTGGCCTCGGGCGGCGCCGCCGTCCTGCTGCGGGACGCGGCGTGGCAGGCCCGGCTCGTCGACTGGCTCGCCCGCCACGGCCCGGCGACCACGCCGTTCTGGGCCGCGACGGCCCTGGGGACGGCCGGCCTGTGGATGGTCGTTCTGGCGCTCACCCCGGGACGCCGCGGCGACCTGACGATGTCCGGCTCCGGTACGGAGGTCCGGGCCGTCATCAGCCGCCGGTCGGCCTCCCGTCACGTGCGGGCCGCGCTCGCCCGCCTCCCGGACATCGCCGAGGTCCGGGTGCGGGTGGGCCGGCGGCGGGTGACCGTACGAGCCCTCTTCACCCGGGGCGAGAAGGCCGGGGCCCTGGGCGGCGTCCACGAGGCCGTCGAGGCCGCGGTACGGGACCTGGCTCTGGCCCCACCGCCACGCATCCGCGTCCGGCTGCGCCCGGACCCCTCCTGGCAGGCGGCTCGCACACCGCGCGCCGAAGGTGACGAAGGCGATGCAGGCGATGCAGGAAAGGAAGAAGAGGCCGATGGACCGCACGCGTAATGCCGTCAACCGGTTCGTTCTGCTCGCCGGGGGCTGCACGCTCCTGGGCGCCGCGACGGCCGTCCTCACCGCGACCACCGGCGTCGGCGCCGCCTTGCCGCCGTGGGCCGCGCGTGTGCGCGGCGGCTCCCTCCGCTGGATCGAACCCGCGACCCGCACCACCGCCGTCCTGGTCCTGTCGGCGCTCGCCGCCGCCGGTCTGCTGCTGCTCCTGCTCCAGCTGCGCCGGCGCACGCTCGGACGGCTCCCGCTGGAAACACGCCACAGCACGGTCGACGGGCGGGCTGTCACCGCCGCGGTGAGCGGCCGCCTCCTCGCACTGCCCGGCGTGACCACCGCGCGCACGACCCTGCACGGGCCCGTGGCCAAGGCGCGGCTGCGCACCCGGATCGTCGTCGACGACACCGCCTCGCCCGAACGGATTCTGCGGGCCCTGGCCACGGCCACCCTGCCCGAGGTCCACAGCGTGCTCACACCCCGCTCCCTGCCGGTGCGAGCACGCTTCACGGTCCGGGGACCGCGCCGCCTCGGGTGAAGGCGGCGCGGGACGGCGGCAAACGGTGATCCGGGCCGTCGGCTCCGGTCAGCAGTAGCGGACCCATTCGTGGGCGTGGACGTAACGGGCATCGACCCAGCCGGACTTGTCGGCCAGGTGGTACCAGCCGTCCTGCTGGCAGGCGAGCTTGACGTGGCTTCCCGGAGCCAGGCTCCACACCACGTGGGAATGCGTCCACGGGTGCTGGCGGACATTGAGCTCGATCCGGGAGGTCACCGTGCCCCACGATCCCCGGTCACTGTGGTGGGACTGGGGGGCGGCCCCGGCAACGCCCGCGCCCGCCACACCGAAGCCGGCGGCCAGGACGACGGCGGCAAGACTGCGTCCGATCGTTCGTGCGGTCATCACAGCACTTCCTTTCGTACCCCTCGCCCCTGCGCCCCGAGGCCGTTTGACCTGGCGCCGTGAGTGGCAGGCCCACTCCTCCCACCTTGTGATTCGGCGGCAGGAAACCACCGGATTGGTATGAAATGCGGATGGTCTCGGGCGCCTCCGCTCACATGCTGGCGACGGCCCGGGCGGCGAGTCCGAGCCCCACGAGCAGAACGAGGGCGGAGGTGAGGACGGGTCCGACGCGCCCCAGCGACCTCAGCCGGGCCGAAGCCCTCGCGGTGGTACGGACGGTGATCCGGTCCCGGAGCCGTACGAGGAGCAGGCCGGCGAGAGTGAGCGTGGCGGCCATGCCGAGGCCGTAGCCGATGACGAGGAGGACGCCGAAGGCCGTCCGGCCGAGGGCGACCGCGCCGAGGAGGACGACCAGGGCCGAGGGGCTGGGGACGAGTCCGCCGGCGATGCCGACGCCGATGAGGGTCCAGCGGCGGCGCGGGGCGGGGGTACGGGTGTGCGGGTGGTCGGCTTCGCCGTGGTGGTGGTGATCGTGCGGGGGCACGGTGCCGGCCTTGGTCAGTACGACGGTGGTGCCGGCCGCCGGCACGGTGTCGGGGGCACGCCGTGAGGACGGCAGGCCGGGCACCACGTCGCGGCCTCGCCCGTGATCCGCATCGTGCTCGTGGCCGTGGCCGTGGCCGTGGCCATGGCCGTGCTCGTGGTCGCCGTCATGGTGGTGATGCCCGTGTCCATGGCTGTGCCCGTGGCTGTGTCCATGGCCGTGCCCGTGGTCGTGCCCTCGGCCGCGGAGGGCGGAGTGGAGGAGCCGGATGCCGATCGCGGTGACGAGGAGCCCGCTGGCCAGGCCGAGCCAGGTGAGGACCGCTTCCCCTGCGAGGTGGGTCGCCAGCGGGAGGAGGAGGCCGAGGGCCAGGACGCCCGCGGTGTGCGTGAGGGTGACGGTGGCGCCGACCGTGACGGCGTCGCGCGGGGTGCCGCGGCGGCCCGCCAGGTAGGCGGCCATGATCGTCTTGCCGTGCCCGGGCATGGCCGCGTGGGAGGCGCCCAGTACGACGGCGAGGAGCAGGGCGAGGAGGCCGACGGGGACGGTCAGTTCGCGGCGTCCGACGAGGGCGTCGAAGCGGGCGGAGACCTTGTCGAGGGCGGCGGTGACGGGTCCCGCGCCGGGCAGGCCGGGCGGCACGATCCGGCTCGCGGGGCCTTGCCCCGGGGTGGTCCGCAATGCGGCGCCGCGTTGGTCGAGCGGGGCGGCGAGGGGGTCGCGCGGGTAGTGGCGCAGCCGGTCGGTGGGCGAGACGGCCGGGACCGTGGATTCGGTGAGGGTGAGCCCCTCGGCGTCGGCGGTGATCTCCCGCCAGCCGATGCGCTGGGTGTCGTAGTGCGTGACGACGCGGACACCGGACGGCGCCGTGAGCTGCGCGTCGGCGCGCAGTCGGCAGACGAGCCGGCTGGTCGTGAGCCCGGCCTCACCGGCGTGGAAGGTCAGCCCGCTGCTGCTGCGGTCCCATGAGACGCGCACGCCGCCCACGGAGGTGGCGAGTTGCCCGGCGAGGGTGGCGCAGGCCCGGTCCGCGTAGGTGCTCTGCTCGTCCGCGGTGAGGGTTCCGTTGTCGTCCTGGTCGATGAGCGGACGCTGTTGTGCCGCGGCGATCTCCGCGCGGTCGACCACGATCTCGGCCTCGACCGCGTGGGGACGCAGGGTGAGGTGGGTGGAGTGGTTGACGGTGAAGTTGCCCAGGGGATGGGCGGCCGCGGGGGCGCCGGAGGCGATCAGCGCGAGCGGGGTGAGCAGTGCGGCCACGAGCGGGGCGGCGGCAAGGCGCCGGCGGTGGTCGGGGTTCATGGGGTGCCGTCGATTCGCCGGATCGCTTCGCGCGCCGCGGGGGCGTGCAGCGGGTGGAAGGAGGGGTCGATGGCCAGCGCCTGTTCGAGGTCGTGCAGGGCGGCCGTGGTGTTGCCGAGGGCCTGGTGGACGGCGCCGCGGTGGTAGTGGAAGAGCGCGCTGCGGGTGCCGAGCGCGAGCGCCCGCTCGGCCTGTACGAGGGCTTCCTCGTCGCGTCCGGCGCGGTGCAGGGCCCAGGCGTAGGCATCGTGGACGGCGATGAACGGCCGCTCCCGTACGGCCGCTTCCCCGAGGGTCACCGCGTGCCGGGGGTCGCCGTGGTCGGCCTCGAAGAGGATCGCGTCGACGTCGGCGGGTGCGCCGGCGGCCCGGCGCAGTGTTTCCTGGGCGCGCAGGACGGCGTACTGGGCTTCGGCCTGTTCCTTGTTGCCGTGGGCCTGCTGGAGTTCGCCGAGCCCCAGCAGGTACTGGGGCAGGGGGGCCGCGGCGATGGCCGCGGTGTAGTCGGCGACCGCCCGCCCGGACTCCCCACGGGCCGCGTGGGCTCTGGCCCGGGCCTCCAACAGGCCCGTATCGCCCGGGGTGATGGCCAGCCCGGTCTGTGCCTGGCGCAGCGCGGTCGCCGGGTCTCCGCCGTCGAGGGCGAGCGAGGACAGGTGGGTGTGGGCGAAGGCGCGCTCGCCGGGGGTGCCGGCCGCCCGCAGGGCGCGTTCCATGAGGGCGGTGGCCCGGTCGGTGTCGCCGCGGAGCTCGCAGGCGTACGAGGCGCGGGCCAGGGAGGCGCTGTCCGGGCGCAGGTCGGCCATCTTCTGCACCGCGTCCTCCGCTTCCCCGTACTGGCCGAGCTGGGTGCGGGCGTCGGCCAGTACCCCGTAGGCGGCGGGGGTGGCCGGGCTGGTCGCGACGGCCTTGCGGGCCCAGTCGAGGGCGTCGCGGAACCGGTGGCGGGCCGCGGAGAGGGCGCCCATGCCGATCTCGGCGTGGAGGTTCCCGTCCGGCTGGAGGGCGAGGGAGCGGCGCAGGGCCGTCTCCGCCTGGGCGTAGGTGGCCTGGTCGGCGGTGGTGCGGGCCTGCTGTACCAGGGCCATGCCGAGGTCCGCCCAGCTGTCGGGATCCTTCGGCAGGCGGCGTACGCGCTCGCGCAGCGCCTCGGTGCCCCGCGCCCGGGCCGGGCCGGACGACGCCGAGGGGGAGGCGTCCGGCGGGCCGGTGCCCGCCGGGGAGAGGCCGACGGCGCCGACGGTGAACATGACCACGCCCAGGGCGATGACGATCGCGGTGTTGCGCAGGTGTCTGCGGTGCCGGGTCGCGCGGGCGGGTGTGTCTTCGGGCCGGTGCACAGGATCCTCCCCGGTGGGTTCGAAGAAAGACGGCTCCGGGCGGGAACGGGAGGACCGGCCTCGGTCCCCGCCCGGAGAGCGCGTCAGTTGGTCGTGCGACCCATGGCGGTGGGGCCGCTGTTGACGGACTTGGTGTGGGGCAGGGCCAGGTACGGGAAGGAGTTCCCGAAGGGCACCTCGTTGGCGTTGACCTTGTCTCCGTCGGCGAGCGCCGGGACGAGCTGGCCGGTCTGGGCGGCGCCTTCGACGGCCTGGAGGGAGATGTCGATGACGTCGTCGGTCAGGCGGCGGCCGTTGGGGAAGCCCGCGAGGTCGCCGGCGAGGACGCCGTAGCGGTTCGGGTTGGGGTTCGGGCGCACGCCCATGTTCAGGCGCAGTTCCTCCGCGGGCACGATGTCCCGCAGGCGTGCGTCCTTGTTGAGGCGGTGGGCGTTGAGGTCGGCCTGGATGGGTCCGCAGGCCTTGCAGATGCCCGTCAGGTAGATCTCGAAGAGGTCCCTGCGCGGGGTGGCCGGGGCGGGGATGCCGTAGACCTGCTGGATCAGCTTGGGCAGGATCGGGTCCAGGACCTTGTCGACGACCGGCTGGACGGTGCGGTCCTGGTCGGGGTTGAGGGTGTTGAAGGCGTCCTTGTACTTGATCGGGACGACGACCTCGTTGACCAGCGGGTTGCCCAGGCGGGAAACCTGCTTCCACTTGTCGCCGTGCTTGTCGCGGGAGTCGGAGACCTGCACGCCCTGGCGGTCGGTGGTCGACCACACGCCGATGACCGGGTTGCGGGCGGGGTCGCCCTTCAGCGCGAGCTGCGACTTGGGGATCTGCAGGGCGACGGAGTTGACGTTGTAGCCGGCGAGGGTGTCCTGGCCGCGCTCGGACAGGTTGCCGCCGTAGAGGAGGTCGAACACGCGCAGGTCCGCGAAGAACGGGTCCTCGGCCTGGCCGGCGAAGGTCTTGCCGCCGCCGGGGACGTTGCGGATGGCCTGGTTGCGCAGGGCGGCGTAGTTCGGCATGGAGGCCGGGCCGACGCGCGAGGGGGCCGCGGGCACGTTCGAGAGCAGGACCTTGCTCTCGTTGCCGTGGGAGACCACGAGGTCGTAGACCTGGCGGAAGTTGAGGTCCGGGTCGGTCAGCGAGGTGACCTGGCCGGTGTTGTAGAGGAACTGGTTGGCGGCGTCCTGGTAGCTGTTGCGGAAGCGCCAGGTGTAGGTGATGTCGGAGACGCCGTCACCCGTGTTGTCGATCTTGATGTTGTAGCGGAGGTCGTCGCCGAACGCGTAGAAGTTCGGTCCGCCGTTGGGCTCCTCGAACGGGATCCAGTTCGCCAGCAGCGTGACCGAGTCGGGGCGGTCCAGGCTCGTGTACGCGTACACGTCGGTGTTGTCCGCACGCGGGTCGCCCGCGATCAGCGGCGCCTCGCGGTGGCTGGACGCGGAACTGACCCCCGGGGCCAGCGTCAGGGCGGCGAGGCCGGCCGCCAGCGCGCCGGCGCCCAGGACGAGAAGGGAGTGGTTGAGCACACGGCGCGAACGGGGCCGTGCGGGGATGGACTTCAAGGCTGTTCCTCTCGACTGCGACCCCCTGCCCACCGCACACACCGGTACGGCGGCTGAAGGGGCATACAGGTGGGGTGACCACTCGGTCGGACAATGCGCCCGTGAGACTTCGGCGGCAGTATCAAGGCCCGCCGGCCTCGCGCAGCGACTTTGCATGCAGACCGCGCAGTCGGAAGGAAAGCACGTACCGGGGCCCGCGCATGCCGCTATTAGAGGTAGCCGTCGGAAATCCGGTACCGCGGTGTAAGCAAAACGCCTGGCCACAGCCGTAACCGGATGAAATTCGGGATTATGGAATTTCCGCGACACGCGCTGCGCGCGCTAGGCCGATCAGGGATCCACCCGCTATTGCAAGAAGTGCGCAATAAGGTGCGGAGGCGGCCCGGAGCGAGGAGAGAATCGTTTCCGCAATGCAGCCGAATACAGCAGGACCCCGCCTGCCGAATTCCGAAACCGAATTACTGGATCCAGAATGCCGAACTGGATATGGGGGGGCGGCGGCTCCCCTCCGTGTCACCACCCGGCGCCTTCCGCCCCGGCCGGCCCGGGCCGCGGGCCGGACCGCCGGACGGACCGCGGGCCGGACCGCCGGACGGGCCGCCGGACGGCCGGCCCCGGGACGAACCGGGGCCGGGGACGTTCAGCTGTTGACGCAGGTGTTGCCGAAGGCGGGGTTGAGCAGGCCGATCACGTTGACGCTGTTGCCGCACGCGTTGATGGGGATGTGGATGGGGATCTGGATCAGGTTCCCGGACAGGACGCCCGGGGAGTAGGCGGCGACTCCGGACGCACCGGCGTCGGCGGACGCGGCGGACGCGCCGCCGATGACGGCCATACCGACGGCGAGCGCGAGACCTGCACTCTTCAGGAGACGAGACATGAGGGGTTCTCCTTGCTGTTCGAGCGGCGCTGGGCGCCTGCGAACCCGGACCGGGTCCGCGCACCTTCTTCGGCGTGACATCGCGGGCGGTTTGGCCCCGGATGGCCTGTTCCCTCGAAGGGGTGAGCCCTTGCCCGCATCCGGCCGAACCGTTCCCGGCCCGCGCAGAAGCTCAGGCGGGGAGGGCGAGGAGGAGCAGCGGGCTGCTGGTGGGCCGGGCGGAGCCACCCGCGGGTTCGAGGGTGAGGCCGACCGCCCGGGCGCCCGCGGGGCCGCCCTGCATGACGGTGGCGCCGTCGCCGCCGAGGAGACCTGCGGGGCGCATGGTGCCGCGGTCGTCGAACCACAGCTGGTAGGTCTTGCCGGCCGGCGGAACCGGCAGCCCGGCGCCGACGAAGACCGCCTTGTCGTGCAGCGCCGAGGTGACCACGGTGGTGGCGGCTCCCGTGGTGGTGCGTCCGTGCACGGTCCTGGCGTCGGGGGCGGTCATGACGGCCGCCAGCTCCTGGGCCTGTTCGTCGGTGTGCTGGGCCCGGGTACGGGCCTGTTCGGTCTGCTGGTGCTGCCAGACGGCGAGTCCGCCGAAGCTCGCGGCGAGGGCGATTGCGGCGGCGACGACGAACGGGCCGGCCCTGCGCGTCAGTACGGCCGTGAGCCGGGCCGGGGCGGCGGTGGTCTGGGTGCGCGGGGGCAGCTGACGGACGCCCTCGATGCGGTGCACCACCACCTGCTTCATGCGGTCGGGCGCGGGCAGTTGAGCCGCCTCGGCCAGGTGTGCGGCGGTCGCCGCGAACTCGGCGACCTCCTGCGCGCAGGCCGGGCAGTGCCCGAGGTGCGCGGCGAACGCCTCGTACTCCTTGCCCGTGAGCGCGTCCAGGGCGTACGCGCCTGCGAGGGTGTGCAGGTCCTCTTCGTGTTTCACGTGGTCACCCCCATGCAGTCGCGCAGCCGGATCAGTCCGTCGCGCATCCGGGTCTTGATGGTCGCAAGCGGCGAGCGCAGCGCGTCCGCGACCTCGCGGTAGGTCAGGCCCTGGTAGTACGCCAGGGTGACGGCCTGGCGCTGGAGTTCGGTGAGTCCCCGCAGACAGCGGCGCACCTGCTCGCTGTCGAGCCGGGTCTCGACCTCTTCGGCGACCACGTCGAAGGGCCTCGGCCGGTCGCGTACGGCGTCGGCGTACTCGCGGTTCGCGGAGGCCTGGGCGGAGCGGACCCGGTCCACCGCCCTGCGGTGGGAGATCGTCGCCACCCAGGTCATGACGGTTCCCTGCTCGGGACGGTAGCGGGCGGCCTGGCGCCACAGGTCGATCATCACCTCCTGCGCCACCTCCTCCGACTGGGCCCGGTCCCGCACGACTTTGACGGCGATCCCGAACACCGTGCCGGCGACCGCGTCGTACAGGACGCCGAAGGCCTCCTTGTCCCCGTGGGCCACCCGCTCCATCACCTCTTCCAGCCGCGGCCCGCCCGCGTCCGCACCCTCGAACCGCAGTGGCTGCGTCATCGGCGTCCGGTCCCGCGTCGCCGGGATCCGGGCCGCGGCCCGGCGCCGAAGTGACCGCGCCCGCGCTTGTGCCTCGATGCCATCAACCGCTCTTTCGACGAGGGAAGGACCGGCCCGCGTCGGGGGCCGGCCGTGGTCGCTCCGCTGTCTTGCGTCCTCTTCGTAGCGGACCTATGTACGGATTGCCCGGGGGCGGCGGCACGGCACCTCCGCCATCACCCGATCGAGCGATACCGGCCTCCTGCGGCGGGCCGGTCGGCAGCGGGGAGCCAACTCGACCAATCCGCCGGACGGAGCGCGGCGAATGAGGGGTGTGTTCCGGTCGCGTCCCGGCCGGAAGCCCCCAGACGTCCCGTTCCTCTTGAAACGCCAGAACTCACCAGGAGACCCCCCGTGTCCAGCACGCTTCGCATCCGTCGTACCGCTCTCGCCGTCGCCGCTGCGGCCGTTCTGCCCTTCGCTCTGTCCGCCTGCTCCGACTCCGGCAGCGACTCCGCCGCCGGATCCTCCGCGGACAAGAGCGGCAGCACGGCGGCCGCTTCGCAGGCTGCGACGCCGGACGCGTCGATGGCGATGGACAAGCCGTTCGGCCCGGCCTGTGCCGGCGTTCCCACCGACGGCGCGGGCTCCTTCGACGGCATGGCCAAGGACCCGGTCGCCACCGCCGCCTCCAACAACCCGGCCCTCTCCACCCTGGTCACCGCCGTCAAGCAGGCCGGACTCGTCGACACCCTCAACAACGCCAAGGG
>NZ_JBSFDF010000055.1:0-51979 GCF_053593795.1 Streptomyces sp. NPDC002104
GTCCGCCCCGCCCGGGACCCCTCCCCAGCCCGTCCGGCGTTTGAGGACCGGGGTCCGGGCAGCGCCCGGGGAACGGTGGAAGGGCGGGTAGGGGAACTCCGCCCCGCGCAGCGGCGCACCCGCAGCCCGGGCTGCGGGTAGGGGACTCCGCCCCGCGCAGCGGCACACCAGCAGCCCGGGCTGCGGGTGGGGGCGGGCCCCGCGCAGCGGCAAGGGGCGCAGCGGGGTACTTCCCGCGCAGCGGTGCACCCGCGGCACGTGCCGGGAGCCGCCCCGCGCAGCGGGGGTCAGGCCGGCTGGAGGGGGAGGGTGTAGCGGCGGGCGGTGCGGGGCGTGCCCGGGATGGGGTGGCGGGCCGCCAGGGTCATGTTCAGCCGCTCCGCCACCGCGATCGAGCGAACATTCGCATCGTCGATCATCGCCACCACATCCCGCACCCCAGCCCCCCGCACCCGCTCCAACGTCGCCAGCGCAGCGGCATACGCATAGCCCCGCCCCCAAGCGGCCCGCCCCAGCCGCCACCCGATCTCGATCTCCCCGACCGGCCCCCACCCCTTGGACTCCGGCCACGGCTGCGCCCCGGTGAAGCCGAGGACCTCCCCGTCCGCGTCGAGCAGGGTCCACAGGCAGAAGCCGAGGCGGGCGTCGTGCATCCGTTGCCGGGCGGTGATTTCCTCGTAGAAGGACAGCTCGGCGGGGCCGCCGAGGAACTCCATGACGTCGGGGTCGTGGAAGACCCGGTGCCAGGCGTGCGCGTCCTCGTCCGTGGGCACACGGAGCTGGACGGCGGGGAGCGGCCGGGTCGGCGAGGTGGTCACAGGGCAGCCCTTCGGATCGCGATCTCTCTCGCTGCATAGACTGCACAGGTCTTGTGCCAATGGGCACCCTTTATCGAGCCTTCGGGAGACCCGCCGTGACCGAGCCCCTCTCCGAGCACTCCGCGGACGTGATCGTCGTCGGGGCCGGGCCCGCCGGCTCGACCACTGCTTATTACCTGGCCAAGGCCGGACTCGACGTCCTGCTCCTGGAGAAGACCGCGTTCCCGCGCGAGAAGGTCTGCGGCGACGGCCTGACGCCGCGCGCCACGAAGCAGCTCGTGTCGATGGGCATCGACGTCTCGGAAGAGGCCGGCTGGCTGCGCAACAAGGGCCTGCGCATCATCGGCGGCGGCCAGCGGCTCCAGCTGGACTGGCCCGAGCTGGCCTCCTTCCCCGACTACGGACTCGTCCGCAAGCGCGACGACTTCGACGAGACGCTGGCCCGGCAGGCGCAGAAGGCCGGGGCCCGGCTGTACGAGCGCTGCAACGTGGGCGAGCCCGTACGCGATCCCCGTACCGGCCACATCACGGGCGTGACGGCGAAGCTGGGCGAGGAGAAGACCCCGGTCACGTTCCACGCCCCCCTCGTCGTCGCCGCCGACGGCAACTCCTCGCGCCTCTCGCTGGCGATGGGCCTGCACCGCCGCGAGGACCGCCCGATGGGCGTGGCCGTACGCACGTACTTCACCTCTCCCCGCCACGACGACGACTACCTGGAGTCCTGGCTGGAGCTGTGGGACCGGCGCGGTGCCGAGGACCGGCTGCTGCCCGGCTACGGCTGGATCTTCGGCATGGGCGACGGCACCTCCAACGTCGGCCTCGGCATCCTCAACTCCTCCTCCGCCTTCAAGGAGCTGGACTGGCGCGAGGTCCTCAAGGCGTGGTGCGCCTCGATGCCGGAGGACTGGGGCTACACCCCCGAGAACATGACGCAGCCCATCCGGGGCGCGGCCCTGCCGATGGCCTTCAACCGCCAGCCGCACTACACCAAGGGGCTGCTGCTCGTCGGTGACGCGGGCGGGCTCGTCAACCCGTTCAACGGCGAGGGCATCGCCTACGCGATGGAGTCGGGCCAGATCGCCGCCGACGTCATCGTGCAGGCCCACTCCCGGGCGACGCCCGCCCTGCGCGAACTGACCCTGCACAGCTACCCGAAGGTCCTGAAGGAGACCTACGGCGGCTACTACACCCTGGGCCGCGCCTTCGTGAAGCTCATCGGCAACCCGAAGATCATGAAGGTCGCCGCCCAGCGCGGCCTGAGCCACCCGGTGCTGATGAAGTTCACCCTGAAGATGCTGGCCAACCTGACCGACCCGACGGGCGGCGACGCGATGGACCGCGTCATCAACGGCCTTTCGAAGGTCGCCCCCAAGGCCTGACCCTGGCCTTGGCCACGGCCCTGATCCGCGGGGCCCCGTACGGACCGTCGTCCGGGGCCTTTCGCGCGGGGCCGGCGGTGCCGTGGACGTGGCGGACGCAGCGGGCCAGCAGGACCAGGCCGCAGAGCATCAGGGTGCCGGAGGCCGTCCACTCCAGGGTGAGCGCGAGCGGGGAGCCGGGCTTCTGCCAGGGGCGGGTGGTGGTCAGCAGCCAGCCGCCGAGGGACAGCATGCCGAGCCCGGCGGCGGCCGGGACGGCGTCGGGATCGGAACCGGGACCGAAACCGGGACCGGTAACGGGGGGTTCGTCGGACGGAATGGTCGTCACGGATCACCACTTCCTGGGGCGACTCGGGCGCGCTCGCCCCGGCCATCTTGGCAGGATCCGGCTCGTTCGGCACGGGGCGACCGCCAGCCGGGACGGCGGGCAAGTTGGTTTCCAGGCAAGAAGATTGGCTGACCAGCAGGCGAGAAGGGCCTTGTCCCCGGTAACCCCTGGCTGTTCAATTTCCGAGAGTGAACACGTCTTCCGCCACACCCTCCCGTCCGCTCCGCCGCCCCGCCCTCCCGGCCGCCGCCGTCCTGCTGGCACTGGTCCTGGCCGGCTGCTCGGACGCGGACGGAGGCAGTGCGCACGGAGAGCCGGAACTCGGTGAGGTGGCCGTCGCCCCGGCCACCGCCTCGATCGTGCTGCCCCTGGACGCGTACACGGACACCGACGCCGAGACCGTCCGCATGGGGCAGGTGCAGCAGCGGCTGCTCTCCCGGTGCATGGCCCGGTACGGGTTCCCGTACGAGGAGGTCAGGCCCTCCGATCCGGCCGGCGCCCAGGGCCCCGAGGGACGCCACCGGGCGCTCTTCGGCGCGGCCGACGCGCAGTTCGCGGCGGCCCACGGCTACGACGCGACCGCGGGCAGGGGGCGGCCGGTCAAGCCGGCGGCCGCGCCGCTGAGCGAGAGCGCCACCCTGGTCATGCACGGCGAACGGCCGGGCGGGCAGCAGGGCGCCGCGCAGCCCCCGGACGCGGCGAGCGAGGAAGAGGCCGCCACGGTGGACAGCGGCATCGACGTCGGGGGCCAGAAGGTACCGGCCGGCGGCTGCATCCGGGAGGCGTACCGCAAGCTGTACGCGCCGACGAAGGACAGCGTGGACCTGCTGTTCCCCTTCGGCCTGGCCTCGGAGGCGCACGAACGCTCCAAGGGGGACTCGCGGGTGACCGCGGTGCTGAAGAACTGGTCCGCGTGCATGGAGAAGTCGGGGTACACCGGCCTGAAGGACCCCTACGAGGTGGTCCAGAAGCTCGGCCTGGAGGCCGATCCGGGCGGCCCCAAGGCCGTCACCGCGGCCAAGGCCGACGTCGCCTGCAAGCGCGAGGTGAACCTCGTGGGCATCTGGGCGGCGGTGGAGACGGCCTACCAGAAGCGGCTGGTGGAGGAGCAGGCCGAGACCCTCGCGCTCTACAAGAAGCAGCGCGAGGCCCGGTACAAGCTGGCGGCGGGGATGGTCTGAGCCGCGCGGGTCCGTGCGACGTGCGACGTGCGCCGCTCACCGCGCGGCGCGTGCCGCGTGCCGCGCGCCCGGCGCTCCGGTCAGGAGGGCCGGGGCATGCAGGCCCGGTACGCGTCGCGGTGGTCCCGCTTGAGTTCCTGCCACTGCTCGGAGGTGCCGCCGTCCTTCTGCTGCACCTCGCCGGTGACCGGATCGGGGTCCGGGTACCAGGAGATGCCCTTGGACCGCATGCACTCCGAGGACTTGCGGGCGGCGGCGAGGTCCTGCGCGCTCGCCTGGACGGGGGAGGGGGCCGGGAGCAGCGGCAGGCAGGCCTGCTGCGCCGGGGGGTACTGCGGGCTGTCCTTCTCCACGAAGTGCGGGGCCCCGTCGTCCCCGTAGGAGACGGTCATTCCGTGCTGCTTCATGCACGTGTAGAACGGCACGTCCGCCACCGCGATCGAGGGGCTGGCGGTGGGCCCGGCCGTACGGCCGGAATTTCCCGCTCCGGAGTTCCCCGGGGATTCCCCGCCTCCGCATCCGGTCAGTACGAGGCACAAAAGGAGTGACGAGGATATTTCGCGTACACGCACGAGGCGTTTCCCTTGCGGTCGGCGGAGTGGAAGGGCGCGTTGGTGCGATGAGTCGATGCGATGAGTTGGTGCGACGAGCCGGTTTCACGCGTTGATGCCACGCGTGGGTGCCAGAGAGGGGCGGAAGGCCGCGGGAGAGCGTAATCGGGCGGCCGCAAAGCGGACAAGTCCGTTACTCGCCACGCTGGTTGTGGTCTGAAGAGCCGAGAAGCCCCTTGCCCCGCGGTGCCCTGGAAGGTTTAATCCCGGCCGGAATCAATTCCCTGAAGATGGAGAAATCACCCATGAGCAAGGCCCTTAACAAAATTGCCGCCGGCTGCGCGGCCGCGGTATCCGTCGGCGCCGTTCTCCTGGCTTCGGCCGCTCCGGCCGCCGCCAACACGGAGCGGAACGGCTATCTGGAAACCAGCGAGTTCGGGCTTTACTACAACTCGAA
The DNA here is from genome assembly GCF_053593795.1 of Streptomyces sp. NPDC002104. Lineage (NCBI taxonomy): Bacteria > Bacillati > Actinomycetota > Actinomycetes > Kitasatosporales > Streptomycetaceae > Streptomyces > Streptomyces sp. NPDC002104. The sequence goes on from NZ_JBSFDF010000055.1 coordinate 4,715, forward strand.
CCAGGGCGGCTGTGTCTTCGACCTGATGTCCTCGGACTGGAACTTCTACAACAACCTCTTCGTCGGGCCGGAGAACTGCGAAGGCCGCAACCGGGTGACGAACGACGACACCGCGTCCTACCGGAACCGGGACACCTACACCTGGAAGGTCGCCACCGAGGTGAACCTCACCGGTCTGATCGGTTCCCTCCCGCCGGGCTACACGGGCAACGCCAGCGTGAACTTCAAGAACAAGATCACCTCGGCCACGTTCCTCGACTGAGGGCTCGCGGCGCGGCGCGGCTCCGCCTCCACGGCTCCCCGCACCGCCCGTACGGCGGCCCGCACCCCCTCCGAGGCTCCGGGACCTCCCGGAGCCTGCGGGCGCCCCCGGAGGACTCCCGGGACGCCGAAAGGCCGGTACTCCACCCCCGAGCGGGGGAGTACCGGCCTTTCGCGCGTCACCGGGAGCGGCCCGGGACTGCGGGGAGAGTGTGGCGATGCGTCAGAGGACGCGGACGGCGCCCGTCGGCTTGTCGTAGCTCAGGGAGCGCTCGACGATGCCGGTGCTGGGGTTCTGCGCGCCGACGAACTTGCCGCCGCCGACGTAGACGGCGACGTGGTACGCGCTGCCCTTGGAGCCCCAGTACAGGATGTCGCCCGGTTCGAGGGCGCTCAGGGAGACCGAGGTGCCGGCCGAGGACTGCGCCTGCGACATGCGCGGCAGGCTGATGCCCGCCTGGCGGTACGCGGCCTGGACGAGGCCCGAGCAGTCGAAGGAGGACGGGCCGGTGCCGCCCATGACGTACGCCTTGCCGACCTGCGCGCGGGCGAAGTTGACGATGGCGGCGGCGGAGCCGGTCGCGGGGGCCGTGACGGTGCCCTTGCCCTGCGAGGAGCCCGTGGAGGAGCCGCTCGACGAGGAGGACGAGGAGGAACCGGAGTTGCTCTGGAGCGAGGTGCGGGCGGTGCTGCGGCTGGCGCGCTCGGCCTCGGCCTTGCGGTCCGCCTCGGCCTTGGCCTTCGCCTTCGCCTCCGCGTCGGCCTTCTGCTGGGCGTCGGCCTTCAGCTTCTTCGCCTCGGCGGCGGCGCCCGTGCGGGCGGTCTCCTCCAGGGCGTTGAGCTCGCCGTCGACGGCGAGGGCGCGGGTGTTCTCCGCGGCCTTGGCCACGGACGAGGACACCTCGGCGCTCAGGTCCAGGTTGAGGACCGGCATTTCGAGAGTGGTCTCGTGCGCGGGCTCGGCGGAGGGGGTGGCGCTCGCCGTGCCGGCCATGGCCAGGGTGCTGAGGACGCCACCGGCAACTCCGGCGCGGACCGCGAGCTTCGAGGCGCTGCGGCGGGGCTTCCGGTGGCTGGGTATGTGAGCGGTGAGGGACATGGGTACAACCGCTATCAGGGCACGCCGGTTGCGTTCAAGAAACGTGGTCTGCGCCACAGTTGTGCGCGAAGCGGGCTAACCGGGCGCGTCGTACCTCTTATTGACGCCGTAACGGGCGAATCGGACAGCCGCTCGCAGGGCTGTGATCATGGGGTTTCCGCAATAAGTCCGAATTGATCCCGGGCCTACCATCCACCCGCACAGATGGCCAAGCCCCGTTTCGGCGCCCCGAATTCCGAGTGGCGCAGGTCACAGGAGTGTCACGCCATGCGGACGCTGTGCCCCTCCTGTGACCGAACCGTGAACGCACCGCCGGGTCGGGGCCGGGCCGGGGCCGGGCCGGGGCCGCGCCGCGGTCCGCCCCGGGGCGCCCTCGCGGGGGCCGCCGGCCGATCTCCCGCCACCCTCTCGCCGCCTCGCGAGCCACTCTCGTGCTGCCCTCGTGCTGCCCTCGTGCTGCCCTCGTGCTGCCCTCCGGGTCCCCTCTGCCCCGAGTTAGTGAACGCATGCACGCGTCCACTCCCGTCCTCACGAGGTCCCCCGACCGGGCGACGCCGATCCCTTTATCATCACGCGCCCGCCCTCGCCAATTTGCATGCAGAGGCCACGGTTTGATAGTGCGGCGGGCCTTCCACCTGCAACGACGGGTGCGGATGTCACCTTTGGTGATCATGTGGATGCTTCACGTATGAAGATCACCACTCATTGGGCTTCATGATCGTTCGTCAGGTGGTGGAGATCACAAACTCGTTGTTGTAACCCGTGTCGCAGATCACAGATGGGCGGGCATAAGATGCGCACCAGTCCGGCTTGTGAACTGCCTCACATGCGAGGCGGGGCGCGTGGCGCCGGCAGCGGTCCAACGGTCAAGGACGACTGGAAGGAGCGAGGAGCGTGAATGCGTACGCGCCCATCCTCGTGCTCGGCGCCCTCGGCGCAGGGTTTGCGATCTTCTCCGTGGTCATGGCCACGCTGATCGGTCCAAAACGGTACAACCGGGCAAAACTTGAAGCGTACGAGTGCGGCATCGAGCCCACTCCCATGCCCGCCGGCGGCGGCCGCTTCCCCATCAAGTACTACCTGACGGCGATGCTCTTCATCGTCTTCGACATCGAGGTTGTCTTCCTCTACCCCTGGGCGGTCACCTTCGACTCGCTGGGGATCTTCGGGCTCGTCGAGATGCTCCTCTTCGTGCTCACCGTCTTCGTCGCCTACGCCTACGTATGGCGCCGCGGCGGCCTGGAATGGGACTGAGGGGCTGAATTTTCCATGGGACTGGAAGAGAAGCTGCCGAGCGGCTTTCTGCTGACCACCGTCGAACAGGCCGCGGGGTGGGTGCGCAAGGCGTCCGTCTTCCCGGCCACCTTCGGCCTGGCCTGCTGCGCCATCGAGATGATGACCACCGGAGCGGGCCGGTACGACCTGGCCCGCTTCGGCATGGAGGTCTTCCGCGGATCCCCGCGCCAGGCCGACCTGATGATCGTGGCCGGCCGGGTCAGCCAGAAGATGGCGCCGGTGCTGCGGCAGGTGTACGACCAGATGCCCGCTCCCAAGTGGGTCATCTCCATGGGTGTTTGTGCGTCTTCGGGCGGAATGTTCAACAACTACGCGATCGTCCAGGGCGTCGACCACATCGTGCCCGTGGACATCTACCTGCCCGGCTGCCCGCCCCGCCCCGAGATGCTGCTCGACGCGATCCTCAAGCTCCACCAGAAGATCCAGGGCGGCAAGCTCGGCGTGAACCGGGAAGAGGCGGCCCGCGAGGCGGAGGAGGCGGCCCTCAAGGCGCTCCCCACCATTGAGATGAAGGGGCTCCTGCGGTGAGCGAGGACCCGGCCGTGCACAGCGGCCCCCATGCCGGCGACGGCGACAACGTGCCCGCGCCCCGCGGAGCGGCCGGTCCCGAGGTGATCGGCGTCCGCAAGGGCATGTTCGGCGCGAGCAGCGGCGGCGACACCAGCGGCTACGGCGGCCTCGTGCGCACCGTGGCCCTGCCCGGCGCGAGCGCCCGCCCGTACGGCTCGTACTTCGACGAGGTCGTCGACGAGCTCGAAGGAGCGCTGGAGGAGCAGGACCTCGTCCCGGAGAACGCGATCGAGAAGGTCGTCGTCGACCGGTCGGAGCTGACCCTCCACATCGCGCGCGAGCACCTGCACCTCGTCGCGAAGACGCTGCGCGACGACCCGGCCCTGCGCTTCGAGCTCTGCACCGGAGTGAGCGGGGTGCACTTCCCCGACGACAAGGGCCGCGAGCTGCACGCCGTCTACCACCTGCGCTCGCTCACCCACGGCCGGATCCTGCGGCTGGAGGTGACCGCCCCGGACGCCGACCCGCACGTGCCCTCGATCGTCTCGGTCTACCCGACCAACGACTGGCACGAGCGCGAGACGTACGACTTCTTCGGCCTGATCTTCGACGGGCACCCGGCCCTCACCCGGATCATGATGCCGGACGACTGGCAGGGCTTCCCGCAGCGCAAGGACTACCCGCTCGGCGGCATCGCCGTCGAGTACAAGGGCGCCCAGATCCCGGCTCCCGACCAGCGGAGGTCGTACAGCTGATGAGCACCTCTAACCACGCCTCCGCCGACCACGCCTCGGCGCGCGAAACGACCGAGGGCACCGTCTACACCGTCACCGGCGGTGACTGGGACGAGATCGTCCAGTCGGCGGCCCGCGCGGACGACGAGCGGATCGTCGTCAACATGGGCCCGCAGCACCCGTCCACCCACGGAGTGCTGCGCCTGATCCTGGAGATCGACGGCGAGACGGTCACCGAGGCCCGCTGCGGCATCGGCTACCTCCACACCGGCATCGAGAAGAACCTCGAATACCGGAACTGGACGCAGGGCACCACCTTCGTCACGCGCATGGACTACCTGACGCCGTTCTTCAACGAGACGGCGTACTGCCTGGGCGTCGAGAAGCTGCTCGGCATCACCGATCAGATCCCGGACCGCGCCTCCGTCATCCGCGTCCTGCTGATGGAGCTCAACCGGCTCTCCTCCCACCTGGTGTGCATCGCCACCGGCGGCATGGAGCTGGGCGCGACCACGATCATGATCTACGGGTTCCGCGACCGCGAGCTGATCCTCGACGTGTTCGAGCTGATCACCGGACTGCGCATGAACCACGCGTTCATCCGCCCCGGCGGTCTCGCCCAGGACCTGCCCCCGGGCGCCGTGGACCAGCTCCGCGAGTTCGTGAAGACCATGAAGAAGAACCTGCCGGAGTACGACAGCCTCGCCACCGGCAACCCCATCTTCAAGGCCCGCATGCAGGACGTCGGCTACCTCGACCTCACCGGCTGCATGGCGCTCGGCGCCACCGGCCCGGTCCTGCGCTCGGCCGGCCTCCCGCACGACCTGCGCAAGACGGACCCGTACTGCGGCTACGAGAACTACGAGTTCGACGTGCCGACCACCGAGTCCTGCGACTCCTACGGGCGGTTCCTGATCCGCCTGGAGGAGATGCGCCAGTCCCTGCGGATCGTCGAGCAGTGCCTGGACCGGCTGGAGCCGGGCCCGGTCATGGTCGCCGACAAGAAGATCGCCTGGCCGGCGCAGCTCGCCATGGGCCCCGACGGCCTCGGCAACTCGCTCGACCACATCAAGCAGATCATGGGCACCTCGATGGAGTCCCTCATCCACCACTTCAAGCTGGTGACCGAGGGCTTCCGGGTACCGGCCGGACAGGCCTACGCCGCCGTGGAGTCGCCCAAGGGCGAACTCGGCGTGCACGTCGTCTCCGACGGCGGCACCCGCCCCTACCGGGTCCACTTCCGCGACCCGTCCTTCACCAACCTGCAGGCCATGGCCGCGATGTGCGAGGGCGGCCAGGTCGCCGACGTCATCGTGGCCGTCGCCTCCATCGACCCCGTGATGGGAGGCGTCGACCGATGACGGCCAATCAGCCCGTACCAGGGGTGAGCCTGGGCATGCCCCAGCTTCCGGCACCCGACTTCGCGGCGGACGTGCGCGCCCGGCTCGAAGCGGACGCGAAGGAGGTCATCGCCCGCTACCCCGACAGCCGCTCCGCGCTGCTCCCGCTGCTGCACCTGACGCAGTCCGAGGAGGGCTACGTCTCGCGCACCGGCATCCGGTTCTGCGCCGAGGTGCTGGGCCTGACCACCGCCGAGGTCACGGCGGTGGCGACCTTCTACACGATGTACCGCCGCAAGCCCTCCGGGGACTACCAGGTCGGCGTCTGTACGAACACCCTGTGCGCGGTCATGGGCGGCGACGCCATCTTCGACGAGCTCAAGGAACACCTCGGGGTCGGCAACAACGAGACCACCCCCGACGGCAAGGTCACCCTCGAACACATCGAGTGCAACGCGGCCTGCGACTACGCCCCCGTGGTGATGGTCAACTGGGAGTTCTTCGACAACCAGACCCCCGAGTCCGCCAAGGCCATGGTCGACGACCTGCTGGCCGGCCGCCCCGTGGAGCCGACCCGGGGCGCGCCGCTGTGCACGTACAAGGAGACCGCCCGGATCCTGGCGGGCTTCCCCGACGAGCGCGAGGGCGCGGTCGAGGCGAGCGGCGGCGCCGGCCCCGCGTCCCTGATCGGCCTGCGCATCGCGCGCGGCGAAGCCCCGCACGCCCCGGTCGTGCACCCGCGCGGCGAGGCCACCATCGAGGGAGGGGAGTGATGAGCGTGTCCACCGAACTGAGCAAGAACGGCACGAGTCCGGAGAAGCTCCTCGCGCCCGTCCTGTCGGCGTTCTGGGACGAGCCGCAGTCGTGGACGCTGGAGACCTACCGGCGCCACGAGGGGTACGAGGGCCTGCGCAAGGCGCTCGCCATGACCCCCGACGACCTCATCGCCTACGTGAAGGACTCGGGCCTGCGCGGACGCGGCGGGGCCGGCTTCCCCACCGGCATGAAGTGGCAGTTCATCCCGCAGGGCGACGGCAAGCCGCACTACCTCGTGGTCAACGCGGACGAGTCGGAGCCGGGCACCTGCAAGGACATCCCGCTCCTCTTCGCCAACCCGCACTCCCTCATCGAGGGAATGATCATCGCCTGCTACGCGATCCGCTCGGAGCACGCCTTCATCTACCTGCGCGGCGAGACCGTGCCGGTGCTGCGCCGCCTGCACGAGGCGGTCCGCGAGGCGTACGAGGCCGGCTACCTCGGGGAGAACATCCTCGGGAGCGGGCTGAAGCTGGACATCACCGTGCACGCGGGCGCGGGCGCCTACATCTGCGGCGAGGAAACCGCCCTCCTGGACTCCCTCGAAGGCCGCCGCGGCCAGCCCCGGCTGCGTCCGCCCTTCCCCGCGGTCGAGGGGCTCTACGCCTGCCCCACTGTCGTGAACAACGTGGAGTCCATCGCCTCGGTTCCCGCGATCCTGAACAGGGGCAAGGACTGGTTCAAGTCGATGGGGACCGAGAAGTCCCCCGGCTTCACCCTGTACTCGCTCTCCGGGCACGTCGTCGGCCCCGGCCAGTACGAGGCCCCGCTCGGGATCACCCTGCGCCAGCTCCTCGACATGAGCGGCGGCATGCGCCCCGGGCACCGGCTGAAGTTCTGGACCCCGGGCGGCTCCTCCACCCCGATGTTCACCGACGAGCACCTCGACGTCCCCCTCGACTACGAGGGCGTCGGCGCGGCCGGCTCCATGCTCGGCACCAAGGCCCTGCAGTGCTTCGACGAGACGACCTGCGTGGTGCGGGCGGTGACCCGCTGGACCGAGTTCTACGCCCACGAGTCCTGCGGCAAGTGCACGCCCTGCCGCGAAGGCACGTACTGGCTGGTCCAGTTGCTCCGCGACATCGAGGCGGGCAAGGGCGTCATGTCGGACCTGGACAAGCTGAACGACATCGCCGACAACATCAACGGCAAGTCGTTCTGCGCGCTCGGCGACGGCGCCGCCAGCCCCATCTTCTCCTCGCTCAAGTACTTCCGCGCGGAGTACGAGCAGCACATCACGGGCAAGGGCTGCCCCTTCGACCCCAAGAAGTCGACCCTCTGGGCCGACACGGAGGTGACCGCATGACCGTGACCACTACGGCAGCCTCCGGCGGCGGAGAGGCCGCGGTCCCGGAGGACCACATCTCCCTGACCATCGACGGCATCGAGCTGTCGGTGCCCAAGGGAACCCTGGTCATCCGGGCCGCCGAACAGCTCGGCATCGAGATCCCCCGGTTCTGCGACCACCCCCTCCTCTCGCCGGCCGGCGCCTGCCGCCAGTGCATCGTCGAGGTCGAGGGCCAGCGCAAGCCGATGGCCTCCTGCACCATCACCTGCACCGACGGCATGGTCGTCAAGACCCAGCTGACCTCCCCGGTCGCCGACAAGGCCCAGCGCGGGGTGATGGAGCTGCTGCTCATCAACCACCCGCTGGACTGCCCGGTCTGCGACAAGGGCGGCGAATGCCCGCTGCAGAACCAGGCGATGTCCCACGGCAACGCCGAATCGCGTTTCGAGGGCAGGAAGCGGACCTACGAGAAGCCGGTCCCGATCTCCACGCAGGTGCTGCTGGACCGCGAGCGGTGCGTGCTGTGCGCGCGCTGCACCCGCTTCTCCAACGAGATCGCCGGCGACCCGATGATCGAGCTGCTGGAACGCGGCGCGCTCCAGCAGGTCGGCACCGGAGAGGGAGACCCCTTCGAGTCGTACTTCTCCGGCAACACCATCCAGATCTGCCCGGTCGGCGCCCTCACCTCGGCCGCCTACCGGTTCCGCTCCCGCCCCTTCGACCTCGTCTCCTCCCCGAGCGTGTGCGAGCACTGCGCGGGCGGCTGCGCGACCCGCACCGACCACCGCCGCGGCAAGGTGCTGCGCCGGATGGCCGCGGAGGACCCCGAGGTCAACGAGGAGTGGATCTGCGACAAGGGCCGCTTCGGGTTCCGCTACGCGCAGCGCCCCGACCGGCTCACCACCCCGCTGGTCCGCGGCAGCGACGGGGTCCTGGCCCCGGCCAGCTGGCCCGAGGCCCTGGAGGCCGCCGCGGCCGGGCTCGCCGCCGCGCGCGGCCGGGCCGGCGTGCTGACCGGCGGACGCCTCACCGTCGAGGACGCCTACGCGTACGCCAAGTTCGCCCGGGTCGTGCTCGACACCAACGACATCGACTTCCGGGCCCGCGTGCACAGCGCCGAGGAGGCCGAGTTCCTGGCCGCCACCGTCGCCGGCACCGGCAAGGACCTCGACGGCAGCGGGGTCACCAACACCTCGCTGGAGGCGGCCCCGGCCGTGCTCCTCGTCGGCATCGAGGCCGAGGAGGAGGCCCCCGGGGTCTTCCTGCGGCTGCGCAAGGCCCACCGCAAGCACAAGCAGCGGACCTTCGCCCTCGCCCCGTTCGCCACGCGCGGCCTGGAGAAGGCGGGCGGCACCTGGCTCGCCGCCGCCCCCGGCACCGAGCCCGAGTGGCTGAACGCCCTGGCCTCGCAGGCCGGGCTGGAGGACGGCGGCCAGGCCGCCGCCGACGCACTGCGCCTGCCCGGCGCCGTCATCGTGGTCGGGGAGCGCCTCGCGGGCGTGCCCGGCGCGCTGACCGCGGCCGTCCGGGCCGCCGCAGCGAGCGGCGCCACCCTGGTGTGGATCCCGCGCCGGGCCGGAGAGCGGGCCGCCGTCGAGGCGGGCGCGCTGCCGTCCCTGCTGCCCGGTGCCCGCCCGGCCACCGATCCGCGTGCCCGCGACGAGGTCGCGGCCGCCTGGGGCCTGGACGAGCTGCCGCACCGCTACGGCCGCGACACCGGCCAGATCGTCGAGGCCGCGGCGACCCGGGAACTCTCGGCCCTGCTGGTCGCGGGCGTCGAGCTCGCCGACCTCCCGGACCCGGCCCGCGCGAAGCTCGCGCTCCAGGAGGCGTTCGTGGTCTCCCTGGAACTGCGGCCCGGCGAGATCACCGACCTCGCGGACGTGGTCTTCCCGGTCGCGGCCGTCGCCGAGAAGCCCGGCGCGTTCATCAACTGGGAGGGCAGGGTCCGGCCGTTCGAGGCCGCGCTCAAGCCCGAGCAGATGACCCGCCGGCTCGCCCCCGCCGACTCCCGCGTGCTGCACATGCTGGCCGACGCCGCCGACCGGCCGATCGCGCTGCCCGACGTGCACGCCGTACGCCGGGAGCTCGACGGGCTCGGCCCGTGGGCCGGGGAGCGGGCCGAGGGACGGCCCGGGGACCGGGCGCTGCTGCCCCGCCCCGGCGCGGGCGAGGCGGTCCTCGCGGGCCACCGGCTCCTCCTGGACCAGGGTCTGCTCCAGGACGGGGACGAGGCCCTGGCCGGCACCCGGCACGAGGCGAGCGCCCGCCTGTCGGCCGCCACGGCCGCCGAGACCGGCGTCAAGCACGGCGACGTCCTCGCGGTGACCGGCCCCGCCGGCTCCGTGGAACTGCCGCTGCGCGTCACCGAGATGCCCGACCGGGTGGTCTGGCTCCCGATGAACTCCACCGGCTCCGGAGTCCTCGCCGACACCGGAGCCCGCCCGGGGGAGCTGGTCCGCATCGGCCCGGCCACCCCCGCCGACACCAGCGACTCCCCTGCGGAGGTGGGCGCGTGAACACCGTTCAGATCGCCGCCGAAGACCTCTCCCTGTTCGGCAGGGACGTCTGGTGGCTCGTCGTCGTCAAGGCGGTGTTCTGCTTCGCCTTCCTGATGGTGACCGTGCTCTTCTCCATCGTGTGGGAGCGCAAGGTCGTCGCCTGGATGCAGCTGCGCATCGGCCCCAACCGGCACGGCCCCTGGGGCATGCTCCAGTCGCTCGCCGACGGCGTGAAGCTGATGCTGAAGGAAGACCTGATCGTCAAGCGGGCCGACAAGGTCGTCTACGTCCTGGCCCCGATCATCGCGGCGATCCCGGCCTTCATGGCCATCGCGGTGATCCCCTTCGGCCCCTCGGGCAACGAGGTCTCCATCTTCGGCCAGCGCACCACGATGCAGCTGACCGACCTGCCGATCGCGATGCTCTACATCCTCGCGGTGGCCTCGGTCGGCATCTACGGCATCGTGCTGGCCGGCTGGTCCTCCGGCTCCACGTACCCGCTCCTCGGCGGCCTGCGCTCCTGCGCGCAGATGATCTCCTACGAGATCGCGATGGGCGCGGCCTTCGCCTCGGTCTTCCTCTACTCCGGGTCGATGTCGACCTCGGCGATCGTCGAGGCCCAGGCGGACCGCTGGTACATCATCCTGCTGCCGGTCTCCTTCATCATCTACGTCATCACGATGGTCGGCGAGACGAACCGCGCCCCCTTCGACATGCCGGAGTCCGAGGGCGACCTGGTCGGCGGCTTCAACACCGAGTACTCCTCGATCAAGTTCGCGCTGTTCATGCTCGCCGAGTACGTCAACATGGTCACCGTCTCCGCGGTCTCCGTCACCCTGTTCCTGGGCGGCTGGCGGGCCCCGGCGCCGATCTCCACGTACTGGGAGGGCGCGAACCACGGCTGGTGGCCGATGCTCTGGTTCGTCATCAAGGTCCAGCTGCTCCTCTTCTTCTTCATCTGGCTGCGCGGCACGCTCCCGCGCGTGCGCTACGACCAGCTGATGAAGCTCGGCTGGAAGGTGCTCATCCCGGTCTCCGTGGTGTGGCTGATGCTGGTCGCCACCGTCCGGGCACTGCGCAACGAGAACTACGACTTCCAGGAGATCGTGCTCTACGTCGGCGGCGGGGTCATCGCGCTCCTGCTGCTGTCCTTCGTCGCGGACCTGTTCCGCGACAAGAAGGAGAAGACGGCCCTCGCGGACGCCGAACAGGCCGCGGCCGCCGAACCCTTCGACCCCCTGGCGGGCGGATTCCCCGTACCGCCCAAGCCCGGCCAGCACCTGGCACCCGTACCGCGCAGGCGGCCCCGCAGTGAGCGGGAGCTCATTGTCAGTGGCGCGGCGAATACTGACAGTGACCGAGAGGGGGGTGCTGAGAATGTCTGACAACTCTGATGCCGAGCAGGGCGAGAAGTGGCAGAACCCGGTGGCCGGCTTCGGCGTGACCTTCAAGGCCATGTTCAAGAAGCGCCTCACCGAGCAGTACCCGGAGCAGGAAAAGACCACCGCACCCCGCTTCCACGGGCGGCACCAGCTCAACCGCCACCCGGACGGTCTGGAGAAGTGCATCGGGTGCGAGCTGTGTGCCTGGGCCTGTCCCGCCGACGCGATCTACGTCGAGGGCGCGGACAACACCGAGGAGGAGCGCTACTCCCCGGGTGAGCGGTACGGCCGGGTCTACCAGATCAACTACGCCCGCTGCATCCTGTGCGGGCTGTGCGTCGAGGCGTGCCCGACCAGGGCGCTGACCATGACGAACGAGTTCGAACTGGCCGACTCCAGCCGCGAAGCGCTCATCTACACCAAGGAGCAGCTCCTCTCGGGGCTCACCGAGGGCATGGTCGAGGCACCGCACTCGATCTTCCCGGGCGCCGACGACACCGACTACTACCGCGGGCTGGTGACCGGGGCGGCTCCCGGCACGGTCCGCCAGGTCGCCGTCTCCAAGGGCGAGACCGCGGACAACAGCTCCGAGGGGGTGGGCGCATGAGCGCCCTCGCCGCGGCCGCCACCCTCACCTCCACCGGTGAGGCGGCCCAGTTCTGGGTCCTCGGCACGGTCGCCGTCATCGGCGCGCTGGCCACGATCCTCATGAAGAAGGCCGTGCACAGCGCGCTGAGCCTGGCCGGGACGATGATCATCCTGGCGGTCTTCTACCTCGCCAACGGGGCGTACTTCCTCGGCATCGTCCAGGTCGTCGTCTACACCGGCGCGATCATGATGCTCTTCCTCTTCGTCGTCATGCTCGTCGGCGTCACCGCCGCGGACTCGCTGACCGAGACCATCAAGGGACAGCGCTGGCTGGCCGCCCTGTGCGGACTCGGCTTCGGCATCCTGCTGATCGCCGGCCTCTCCAACGCCCGGCTGGGCCACTTCAACGGGCTGGGCCGGATCAACTCCGGCGGGCACGTCGAGGGCCTGGCCACGCTGATCTTCACCAAGTACGTGTTCGCCTTCGAGATCACCGGCGCCCTGCTGATCACCGCGGCCGTCGGCGCGATGGTGCTCACCCACCGCGAGCGCACCGAGCGGGCCGCCACCCAGCGCGAGCTCGCCGAGCGCCGCGTACGCGAGGGCGTCCAGCTCCCGCCGCTGCCCGCACCCGGCGTCTACGCCCGGCACAACGCCGTGGACGTCGCGGGCCTGCTGCCGGACGGCACCCCCTCCGAGCTCACCGTCAACCAGACGCTGCGCGCCCGCGGCCAGATCAGGGACGTCTCCGGCAAGGCCCTGGACGACCTGAAGGCCCTGGAGCAGCGGTCGTCCGAGCGGCTCGGCCGCGACGCCCGTGAGGAGGCCTCGAAGTGAACCCGGTCAACTACCTGTACCTGTCCGCGCTGCTGTTCACCATCGGGGCGGCCGGAGTCCTGATCCGGAAGAACGCGATCGTGCTGTTCATGTGCGTCGAGCTCATGCTCAACGCCTGCAACCTCGCCTTCGTCACCTTCTCCCGGATGCACGGCAACCTCGACGGCCAGATCATCGCGTTCTTCACGATGGTCGTCGCCGCCGCCGAGGTCGTGGTGGGCCTCGCGATCATCGTGTCGCTGTTCCGTACCCGCCACTCGGCCTCGGTCGACGACGCCAGCCTGATGAAGCTGTAAGGGGCGTTCACAGTGGAGAACCTGATTGTGCTGCTGATCGCGGCGCCCCTGCTCGGAGCGGCGGTGCTGCTCTGCGGCGGCCGCCGCCTCGACAAGGTGGGGCACTGGCTCGGCACCCTGCTCGCCGCCGCCTCCTTCGGGACCGGCGTCGTCCTCTTCGCCGACATGCTCGGCCGCGGAGCCGAGGACCGCACCCTGCACCAGCGGCTGTTCACCTGGATCCCCGTCGAGGGGTTCCAGGCCGACATGGCCTTCCAGCTGGACCAGTTGTCGATGACGTTCGTCCTGCTGATCTCCGGCGTGGGCACGCTCATCCACATCTACTCCATCGGCTACATGGAGCACGACGAGCGGCGCCGCCGCTTCTTCGGCTACCTCAACCTGTTCGTCGCGGCCATGCTCCTGCTGGTCCTCGCCGACAACTACCTGCTGCTGTACTTCGGCTGGGAGGGCGTGGGCCTCGCCTCGTACCTCCTGATCGGCTTCTGGCAGCACAAGCCCAGCGCGGCCACCGCGGCCAAGAAGGCCTTCCTGGTCAACCGCGTCGGCGACATCGGCCTCTCGATCGCCATCATGCTGATGTTCACCACGTTCGGGACCTTCGCCTTCGGCCCGGTCCTCGGCGCGGCGGACGACGCCTCCGAGGGCAAGCTGACGGCGATCGGCCTGATGCTGCTGCTGGCCGCCTGCGGCAAGTCGGCGCAGGTGCCGCTCCAGTCCTGGCTCGGGGACGCGATGGAGGGCCCGACCCCGGTCTCGGCCCTCATCCACGCGGCGACCATGGTCACCGCCGGCGTCTACCTGATCGTCCGCTCGGGCGCGATCTTCAACGGGGCGCCCGACGCCCAGCTGGTGGTCACCATCGTCGGAGCCGTGACGCTCCTGTTCGGTGCGATCGTCGGTTGCGCGAAGGACGACATCAAGAAGGCCCTCGCCGGCTCGACGATGTCGCAGATCGGCTACATGATCCTGGCGGCCGGCCTCGGCCCCATCGGATACGTGTTCGCGATCATGCACCTGGTCACGCACGGATTCTTCAAGGCGGGCCTCTTCCTCGGCGCCGGTTCCGTGATGCACGGGATGAACGACGAGGTCGACATGCGCAAGTACGGGGCCCTGCGGACGTACATGCCGGTCACCTTCGTCACCTTCGGCCTCGGCTACCTCGCCATCATCGGCTTCCCGGGCCTGTCGGGCTTCTTCTCCAAGGACAAGATCATCGAGGCGGCCTTCGCGAAGGGCGGCACCGAGGGCTGGATCCTCGGCGGGGTGGCCCTGCTGGGCGCGGCGATCACCGCCTTCTACATGACCCGCGTCATGCTCCTCACCTTCTTCGGCGAGAAGCGCTGGCAGCCGGACGCCGAAGGCCACGCCCCGCACCCGCACGAGTCCCCGAAGACCATGACCATCCCGATGATCGTGCTGGCCTTCGGCTCGGTCTTCGCGGGCGGCTTCTTCGGGATCGGCGACCGCTTCCTGAAGTGGCTGGAGCCCGTCACCGGACACCAGCACGGACACCCGCCGGTCAGCGCCGCGACGGTCACCGGGGCCACCATGGTGGTCCTCGTCATCGGCGTCGCCATCGCCTGGTCGATGTACGGCAGGAAGCCCGTCCCGGTCGTCGCCCCGCGCGGCTCGCTCCTCACCCGGGCGGCCCGTCGGGACCTCTACCAGGACGACTTCAACCACGTGGTCCTGGTCCGCGGCGGGGAGCACCTGACCCGCTCCCTCGTCTACGTCGACCACAGCCTGGTCGACGGCGTGGTCAACGGCACGGCCGCCGGAGTCGGCGGGCTGTCGGGCCGGCTGCGCAAGCTGCAGAACGGCTACGCCCGCAGCTACGCGGTCTCGATGTTCGGGGGCACGGCGATCCTCATCGCCGCGACCCTGCTGATGAGGGCGGTGTGAGATGAGTTTCCCGCTTCTGACGGTGACGGCCGCGGTCCCCGCGGTCGGCGCGATCCTGACGGCGGCCGTCCCGGCCGCCCGCCGGACCGCCGCCAAATGGCTCGCCCTGCTCTTCTCGCTGGCGACCCTCGCCCTGGCCGTGCTCGTCGCGGTCCGCTTCGAGCCCGGTGGCGACCGCTACCAGCTCACCGAATCCCGGGCCTGGATCGCCGACTTCGGCGTCCGCTACGAACTGGGCGTCGACGGCATCGGGGTGGTGCTCATCGCCCTCACCGCGCTGCTGATCCCCTTCGTGATCGCGGCCGGCTGGCACGACGCCGACCCGCTGGAGACCTCGTCCTCCCGCTGGCGGCCGACCCAGGGCTTCTTCGCCCTGATCCTGCTGGTCGAGGCGATGGTGATCATCTCCTTCGAGGCCACCGACGTCTTCCTCTTCTACATCTTCTTCGAAGCCATGCTCATCCCGATGTACTTCCTCATCGGCGGCTTCGGAGACCGGGCGCACTCCGGGTCCGACGAGAACGCGGCCGCGCAGCGCTCGTACGCGGCGGTCAAGTTCCTCCTCTACAACCTGGTCGGCGGCCTGATCATGCTGGCCGCGGTCATCGGGCTCTACGTGGTCGCCGGGAACTTCTCGCTCCAGGAGATCGCCGAGGCCCGCGCCGCGGGAACCCTCGACATGTCCACCAACACCGAGCGGCTGCTGTTCCTCGGCTTCTTCTTCGCCTTCGCGGTGAAGGCCCCGCTGTGGCCGCTGCACACCTGGCTGCCGAACGCGATGGGCGAGGCCACGGCCCCGGTCGCCGTCCTGATCACCGCCGTCGTCGACAAGGTCGGCACCTTCGCGATGCTGCGCTTCTGCCTCGGGCTCTTCCCCGACGCCAGCAAGTGGGCCACACCGGTGATCCTGGTCCTGGCCCTGATCAGCATCGTCTACGGCGCCCTGGTCGCGGTCGGCCAGCGGGACATCAAGCGGCTGGTGGCGTACGCCTCCATCTCGCACTTCGGCTTCATCATCCTGGGCATCTTCGCGATGACCTCCCAGGGCCAGTCCGGCGCGACGCTCTACATGGTCAACCACGGGATCTCGACGGCGGCGCTCATGCTGGTCGCCGGCTTCCTGATCTCGCGGCGCGGATCGCGGCTCATCGCCGACTACGGCGGCGTGCAGAAGGTGGCCCCGGTCCTGGCCGGCACCTTCCTCATCGGCGGCCTGGCCACCCTCTCGCTCCCCGGCCTCGCGCCGTTCGTCAGCGAGTTCCTGGTCCTGGTCGGCACCTTCGCCCGGTACCCGGTCGTCGGCATCATCGCCACCGTCGGCATCGTGCTGGCGGCGCTCTACACGCTGGTCCTCTACCAGCGCACCATGACCGGCCCCGTCAAGGAGGAGGTCCGCACCATGCCGGACCTGCGCCTGCGGGAGGTCCTGGTGGTCGCCCCGCTGATCGCGCTGCTGATCGGTCTGGGCGTCTACCCGAAGGTCCTGACCGACATCGTCAACCCGGCGGTGGAGCACACCATGTCTGACGTGAAGCAGACGGACCCGAAGCCCGAGGTGGCTGTCGAGGCCAAGAATGGGGAGGCGGCCAAGTGAGCACCCTGACTGCTGCCCAGAACCTGCTGCCGAACCTGGCGGCCGCGGCGCCGATCGACAAGATCCCGGCCCCGCACATCGAGTACGCCCAGCTGTCGCCCACGCTCATCGTGCTGGGCGCGGCGATCATCGGAGTCCTCGTCGAGGCCTTCGTACCGCGCAAGGGCCGTTACTACACGCAGGTGTTCCTCGCCGTCGCCGCGCTGGCCTCGGCCTTCGCGGCGGTCGTCGGCCTCGCCGCCGGCGGGTACGGCGGCTCCAAGGCGCACATCGCGGCCATGGGCGCCGTGGCCGTCGACGGCCCGGCCCTCTTCCTCCAGGGCACGATCATCCTGGCCTCGGTCGTGGCCGTCTTCACCTTCGCCGAGCGGCGTCTGGACCCGGCCGCCCACGGCAACCGGGTCGACTCCTTCGCCGCGCAGGCGGCGTCCGTACCGGGCAGCGAGAGCGAGAAGGAAGCCGTCAAGGCGGGCTTCACCACCACCGAGGTCTTCCCGCTGGCCCTGTTCGCGATCGCCGGGATGCTGATCTTCCCCGCGGCCAACGACCTGCTGACGCTGTTCGTGGCCCTGGAGGTCTTCTCCCTCCCGCTGTACCTGCTCTGCGCCGTCGCCCGCCGCCAGCGGCTGATGTCGCAGGAGGCGGCCGTCAAGTACTTCCTGCTCGGCGCCTTCTCCTCCGCCTTCCTCCTCTTCGGCATCGCGCTCGTCTACGGCTACGCGGGCTCGGTCTCGTACGCGTCGATCGCCGAGGTCATCGACGGCACGGTCACGAACATCGACCCGGCGCTCGCCGACACCATGGGCAACGACGCGCTGCTGCTGATCGGCGGCGCGCTGATCCTGACGGGCCTGCTCTTCAAGGTCGGCGCGGTCCCCTTCCACATGTGGACCCCGGACGTCTACCAGGGCGCCCCCACCCCGGTCACCGGCTTCATGGCGGCGGCGACGAAGGTGGCCGCCTTCGGCGCCCTCCTGCGTCTCCTCTACGTCGTCCTCCCCGGACTGCGCTGGGACTGGCGGCCGGTGATGTGGGGCGTCGCGATCGTCACGATGCTGGCGGGCGCGGTCATCGCGGTCACCCAGACCGACGTCAAGCGGCTCCTGGCCTACTCCTCGATCGCGCACGCCGGCTTCATCCTGGCCGGTGTGATCGCCACCTCGGAGGCGGGCATCAAGTCCGTCCTCTTCTACCTGGCGGCCTACTCCTTCGTGACGATCGGCGCCTTCGCGGTGGTCACGCTGGTGCGCGACGCGGGCGGCGAGGCCACGCACCTGTCCAAGTGGGCCGGGCTGGGCCGTCGTTCGCCGCTCACGGCGGCGGTCTTCGCGGTCTTCCTGCTCGCCTTCGCGGGCATCCCGCTGACCTCCGGCTTCTCCGGCAAGTTCGCCGTGTTCCAGGCGGCGGCGGAGGGCGGCGCGGGTGCGCTGGTCGTGGTCGGTGTCATCTCGTCCGCGATCGCCGCGTTCTTCTACATCCGGGTGATCGTCCTGATGTTCTTCAGCGAGCCGAAGGCGGACGGCCCCACGGTCGCCGTCCCGTCCCCGCTGACGATGACGACGATCGCGGTCGGCGTCGCGGTCACGGTGGTACTGGGCGTGGCCCCGCAGTACTTCCTGGACCTGGCGGGCAGCGCGAGCACGTTCGTGCGCTGACCGTACGGAGTACGGCCGAGGGCCCGGCTTCCCTTCACGGGGGCCGGGCCCTCTGCCGTGCCGTGCAGGGGCGTGCCCTGCCGTGCTCAGTGGGGTCAGTGGGGGTGGGTCATGGGGGCGGTGTTCTTGGGGCAGGTCAGGGCCGGGTTCCAGTTGTGGAAGCGGCCCGCCGGGTTGTCCCTGTATGCCCACAGGTGGAGGTCGTAGTGCTTGGGCATCCCCGTCCAGTGGCCGGGCATGGGGCCGTCGAAGGGCAGCCCGAACATGGTCGGGCGGTCATCGGTGGTCTTGAAGTCCTGGTCCCGGTCGCGGGACATCCACTCCACCGCCTCCAGCTTGCGGCGGCCGTGCTCGTCCTTCGCGGTGCTGTAGAGCAGCGCGGCCGGCTTGCTGGGGTCCGTCGAACCCCAGTAGGCCTCCTTGACGTAGTGGTAGCCCATGGCCCCCACCCCGAACGGGTTGGTCATGCACGCCTCCCCGTGCGGCACGTACCCGTCCTTCAGGGCCTGCTGCTCGTCCGCGTACTTGGCCGACACCCGGATCGCCGTCGCCATGTCCCGCATGGCCTGCGCGTTCCTCGGGTCGGGCGCGGGCCCGTCGACACCATGGGCGGGGGCGACGGCGGCCAGGCCTACGGATATGGCGGCGGCACAGGTCAGGAAAACCTTGCGGGGGCGGAGGGACATAGGTGCTCCTGCCGTTCGGGGGTCGGGGCCGGGTCGGAGTCGGGGCTTGCATCCACGATCCGGGCGCCGCGCCCGGGCCGCACGCGGCGGGGGCCGAACGGGGGGACGGCGCCCGCTCCCCTTTCAGCCGTCCGGCGTTTGAGGACCGGGGTCCGGGGCGGAGCCCCAGGGGGTCCGGGCGCAGCCCGGCACCCCTGCCTTCAGCCCGTCCGGCGTTTGAGGACCGGGTCCGGGCAGCGCCCGGGGAACGGTGGAAGGGCGGGTAGGGGACTTTGCCCCGCAGGGCCCGGCCACCCGCACCCGCCCGGGGGACCCGGGGCTACGGGCGGGTGGCGTAGGCGCGGACGTCCGCGTCGGGGTCGGCGGCGGCCGTGGCCAGGGCCGCCACGGCGGCAGGCTCGGGCCGGTGCGTGCGCAGGGAGAGCACCGCCGCCTTGCGGACGTCCGCGTTCGGGTCGGCCAGGGCGAGGGCGAGCGGGGCCACCGCCACCGCGGCCGGCGCCGAGGACAGCCCGGCGGCAGCCCCCGCGCGGACCTGCCACGCCGGGTCGGAGAGGGCGGAGACGGCCCGCGCCGCATGCCCGCCCGTGGCGCCGAGCGAAGCCAGCGCCGCCGCCCGGACCAGCGGGTCGGGGTCCGCCAGGAGCGGGCCCAGCGCGGAGCCGGCCCGCAGGGTGCCCAGGGCCTTGGCTACGGCCACCCGTACCTCCCGCGAGGAGTCCCCGGTGGCCGAAGCCAGCGCGGCCTCCGCGTCCACCGAGACCAGCGCCCGCACCGCCTGGATGCGGACGTCCACGTCGGCGTCCCGCAGGGACCGCTCGTACAGGCCGGGCTCCCCGAGCCGCAGGACCCGTAGGGCTTCGAGCGCCGCCGACCGGACCGCCGGGTCCGCCACCGCGAGCCCCGCCCGCAGGGCCGCGCCCAGTGCGGGCTCGGGCGTGAGCACCTCCAGCAGTTCGCGCAGCGCCGCCGCCGCGGCCGCGCGGACCGCCGGGTCGGGGTCGGCCAGCCGCTCGCCGAGCGCGGGCCCGGCCCCCGCCGGGACGGTTTCGCCGAGCACCGCCACCGCCGTGGCGCGGACCGCCGGGTCGGGGTCGTCGAGGTAGGGGAGGAGGGCGTGCAGGCCCGGGGCCTCCTCCGCCAGGGAGAGCAGCTCCAGGATCCGGGGCGAGCCCGGCGCGGATCCGGCGTCCCGGCCGGCCGGCGCCGGGGCCGCCCCCCGGGCCCCGCCACCCGCCAGGGCCACGCCGACCAGCTCGACCTCGCCCAGGTGCCGGGAGGGCCCGCCCGTCGGGGTGAACTCCGCGACCGGCACCAGGTAGGGGTCGACCGGCCGCGCCGTGAACTCCATCGCCCCCGAAGGGGACTTGCGCAGATCCAGGTGGTGCAGCCAGCCCGCGTCATCGCGCTCCGGGTGGTCGAGCCGCTCGTGGTACAGCCCCCAGCGGGACTCGGTCCGCGCGAGCGAGGCCCGTGCCGCCATCTCCGCGCAGTCCCGGATGAAGGAGACCTCCGCGCAGCGCATCAGCTCGTGCGGGGTGGTGGCGCCCATCTCGCCGATCTCCCCCTCCATCCGGGTGAAGGCCTCCACGGCGAGCGACAGCTTCGCGCCGGTCTTGGGCGGGGCGACGTAATCGTTCACGAACCGGCGCAGCTTGTACTCCACCTGCGGCTGCGGCGGACCGTCCGGATGGCGCAGCGGCCGGTAGATCAGCTCGTGCGCGGCGGCGAGCTGGTCGGCCGGCAGCTCGCCTTCGTACGGGCGGTACTGCGCCGCGTCCGCCCCCGCCAGGTCGCCGAAGACGAACGCGCCGATCATGTAATTGTGCGGTACGGACGCCAGGTCCCCGGCCGCGTACAGCCGGGGCACGGTGGTGCGGGCGTGGTCGTCGACGCGGACGCCGGAGGCCGAGTGGCCGCCGCACAGGCCGATCTCGGAGATGTGCATCTCGATGTCGTGCGTGCGGTAGTCGTGGCCCCGGTTCGCGTGGAAGGTGCCGCGCGTCGGCCGCTCGGTGGTGTGCAGGATCGATTCGACGGCGGCGACGGTCTCCTCGGGGAGGTGGCTGAGCTTGAGGTACACCGGGCCCCGGTCGGAGGCCAGTTCGGCGGCGAACTCCGACATCATCTGCCCCGACCAGTAGTCGGAGTCGACGAACCGCTCGCCGTGCCGGTTGACCTGGTAGCCGCCGAAGGGGTTCGCGACGTACGCGCACGCCGGGCCGTTGTAGTCCTTGATCAGCGGGTTGATCTGGAAGCACTCGATGCCGGTGAGCGCGGCGCCCGCGTGGTAGGCCATCGCGTACCCGTCACCGGCGTTGGTGGGGTTCTCGTAGGTCCCGTAGAGGTACCCGGAGGCGGGCAGCCCGAGCCGTCCGCACGGCCCCGTCGCGAGGATGACGGCCCCCGCCCGGACGGTGACGAAGGCGCCGGTACGGGTGTTGAAGGCGGCCGCGCCGATCGCCCGGCCGTCATCGGGGTCGGTCAGGACGCGGACCGGCATCACCCGGTTCTCGATCCGGATCAGCTCCCGCATCTCCCGGCGGCGCAACTGCCGGTACAGCACCTTCTTGACGTCCTTGCCCTCCGGCATGGGCAGCACGTACGAGCCGGAGCGGTGGACCTGGCGCACCGCGTACTCGCCGTGCTCGTCCTTCTCGAACTTCACCCCGTACGACTCCAGCCGCCGCACCATGCCGAACCCGCGGGTCGCCGTCTGGCGGACCGTGGACTGGTCGACGATGCCGTCGTTGGCGCGGGTGATCTCCGCGACGTAGTCGTCGGGCTCGGCGCGGCCCGGGATGACGGCGTTGTTGACCCCGTCCATGCCCATGGCGAGCGCGCCGGAGTGCCGTACGTGAGCCTTCTCCAGGAGCAGCACCCGCGCACCGGCCTCGGCGGCGGTCAGCGCCGCCATGGTGCCGGCGGTGCCGCCGCCGATGACGAGCACGTCGCAGGTCAGTTCCTCGGCGTCGGCGAGCGCGGGGATGTCCATGGGGGACCTTTCGGAGGGATCGGGTGGATCGGAGGGATCAGAGGGATCAGAGGGATCCGAGGATGCGGCGGCGGAGCGCGGAACGGTCCGCGGTGCGCGAACGGGGGTCCGGTACGTCGATCAGCTCGCCGGTGGCGAGGAGCGCGACGCGATCGCCCAGGTGCAGGGCCTCGTCCACGTCATGGGTGACGAAGACGACGGTGGCGCCGCTGCCGGCGAGCACGGTGACGAGGAGGTCCTGCATCCCGGCGCGGGTCTGGGCGTCGAGCGCGCCGAAGGGTTCGTCCATCAGGACGGCGCGGGGCGCGGCGGCGAGCGCCCGGGCCAGCTGCACGCGCTGGCGCTGGCCGCCGCTGAGCTGGTGCGGATGCTTGTGCGCGTGGTCGGCGAGACCCACCCGCGCCAGCCAGTCGGCGGCCGTACGGCGGCGCTCCGCGCGGGTGGCTCCGCGGATGGCCAGCGGGAGCTCGACATTGGCCCGGACCGTGCGCCAGGGGAGGAGGGCGTCGTCCTGGAACACCAGCGCACGGTCGGCGTGCGGGCCCGTGACCGGGGTCCCGTCCTGGGTGACGGTGCCGTGCAGCGGCGGCAGCAGGCCCGCCAGGGTGCGCAGCAGGGTGGACTTGCCGCAGCCGGACGGGCCGACGACGGTGAGGATCTCGCCCGCGTCGACGGTCAGGTCGAGGCCGTCGAGGACGGGCGCGGTGGTGGGGTGGCCCACGCTGACGCCGGTGAGACGGAGGGCGGCGCCGGTGGGTGGGGCGGGGGTGAGCGTGTGTACGGACATGGTCCCTTCCTGTCCTGCGGTCGCCTCGGACGTGGTGGCCGGCGCCGCTGCCGTCGTGTCTACGGGTGCGGGTGCGGGTGCCCGGGCCCTGCGGGGCAAGTTCCCCTACCCACCCTTCGCCCGTTCCCCGGGGCTCCGCCCCGGACCCGATACTCCGGGGGCTGCGCCCCGGACCTCGTTCCCCGGGGGCTGCGCCCCGGGCCCGTTCGCTGGGGCCGGGCCCCAGGTGCTGTTCCCGGGTGCTGCGCCCCGGGCCTTCCCTGGGGCTGCGCCCCGGGCCCGTTGCCCGGGGGCTGTGCCCCGGGCCCGTTGCCCGGGGGCTGTGCCCTGGACCCGTTCCGGGGGCTGCGCCCCGAACCTGTTGCCCGATGCTGGGCTCCGGGCCTGTTCCCTGGGGCTGCGCCCCGAACCTGTTGCCCGATGCTGGGCTCCGGGCCTGTTCCCTGGGGCTGCGCCCCGGATCCGTTCCCTGAGGCCACGCTCCGGGCCTGATGCCCGTGGGCTGCGCTCCGGGCCCGTTCCCCGGGGGGTGCGCCACGGGCCTGTTGCCCGTGGGCTGCGCCACGGACCTGTTGCCCGGTGCTGGGCTCCGGGCCTGTTCCCTGGGGCTGCGCCCCGGGCCTGTTGCCCAGGGGCTGTGGGTGATTCCAGCCCCTCCGGCGTTTGAGGAGCGGGGTCTGGGGCGGAGCCCCAGGGGCTCGGGCGCAGCCCGGGGCCGGGGGGTCAGGGCGGAGCCCTGGGAACGGTGGAAGGGCGGGTAGGGGACTCCGTGCCGCGCAGCGCCTAGCCGGGCGGCCCGTCGGCGGCCGGGTCCGGGGCCGGGCTGCGGGAACCCGGGACGAGGGACCCGGGGTGGGCGGGAGCCGGACTGCGGGAGCTCGGGGCGCGGCCACCAGAGGCGCGGGAGTCGGGGGCTCGGGCACCCGGGGTGGGGCTCGGGCCGCGGGCACCCGGGGTGGGGCTCGGGCTGCGGGCACCCGGGGTGGGGCCCGGGGCGGGGGCACCCCGGGTGGGGCTCGGGCTGCGGCCACGAGACGCGCGGGAGCCGGGGCCGCGGGCACCCGATGCGCGGGCCCCCGGCCCCTGGGGGCGGGACGGGAGCCAGCGGGTCAGGTGGCGGCCCGTGCGTTCGACGGCCGTCGAGGTGAGCCAGCCCAGCGCGCCGATCGTGGCCATGCCGACGAACACCCCGGGGTAGTCCACGACCGTGTAGTCCTGCCAGGTGCGGTAACCGACCCCGTACTCGCCCGAGATCATCTCGGCGGAGATCACGCAGATCCAGGACACCCCGATCCCCACCGAGAGCCCGCCGAAGATGCCCGGGAGGGCTCCCGGGAGGACCACCGAGAAGAGGACCCGGGCCCGGCCGCCGCCCATCGTCAGGACGGCCTCCTCCCACACCGGGGCCAGCGCGGACACCGCGTGCCGGGTGGAGACCAGGACGGGGAAGAACGCCGCCGCGCAGGTGATGAAGACGATCCCCTGCTCGTTGGTCGGGAAGAGGAGGATCGCCACCGGCACCAGCGCGATCGCCGGGATCGGCCGCAGGACTTCGAGGACCGGGCCGAGCAGGTCCGCCGCGAGCCGGGAGCGGGCGATCGCCGTCCCCGCGGCCACGCCCAGGAGGGAAGCCAGCGCGAAGCCGGTCACGATGCGCCGCAGGCTGAAGCCGAGGTCCTGCCAGAAGGGGCCGGTCGTCGCCCGGTCGGCGAACGTCGAGGCCACCTCGACCACGGTCGGGAACTGCTCGAAGCGCAGCCACAGGCTGACGTCGAGGGAGGTCAGGAGCTGCCAGGCGACCAGGGCCGCGGCGAGCGAAGCCAGCCGCAGGAGCCGGCGGCGAGCCGTCACGGGGCCCCGGCCGCGGCCCCGGCCGCGGCCCCCGCTTCGGCGAAGGAGACGATCCGGGCTCCCGACCCCGCGTGCTGCGCCGCGTACGCCTTCGCTCCCGCCGCGGTGACGAACGCCCGCAGTTCGGAGCCCTCCGCCACCCACACCGCCTTGTCGGCGAACCAGAGCGTGCCCGTCACCGCGTCGGGCACGTAGGCCGCCCGGACGCCGCCCGGTCCCGCCGCCGCGAGCGCCTTCAGCAGGGCCGCGGGGGTCTCGAAGGTCTGCGTGCGGTTGCCCTCCTTCAGCCACAGCTCCGGCCGGGCCGGCGCGGCCGCCGGGTACGGTGCGCCCACCCCGGCGCGCGCCAGCGGCTGCGGGTCCACGAAGCCGTCCACGTCCACGGAGTCCACCAGCTTCGCCGCCTTCAGGACGGGCACGTCCTCCTTCAGCGCCGCCAGCAGCTCCGGCCGCAGGGCCGGGTCGAAGGTCGCGATGCCGTTGGCCCCGTTGTAGAGGTACACGACCTCCGCCGGGAGTCCGGTCTCCTCGGCCACCGACTCGGCGGCCGCCACCGGCTGCGTGCGCAGGTACTCGGTCGCCTTGCGCTGGGCCCGCAGGAAGTCGTCCAGGACGGCCGGGCGCTCCGCGGCGAACTTCTCGCGGACCGTGACCCCGTGGAAGGTCGGCAGGTTCAGCTCGGCCCCGTCGTACAGGGCCTTGGCCTTCCCCTCGAAGGCCAGTTGGCCCGGCCAGGCGACGAACTGCGACAGGGCGTCGACGCTGCCCGCCTGGAGCGCCGAAGCACCCACGCTGGGCTGCTGGTTGAGCTTCTCGATCCCCTTCTGCGGATCGATCCCGGCGCGCTGCAGGGCCCGTACGAGGGTCCCGTCCGCGGCGGAGCCGACCGAGGTGGAGACCTTCTTGCCCTTCAGGCCGGCGAGCGACTCCAGCGGGGAACCGGTCGCGGTGACCACGGTGTTGAGGCCGCCGCGCAGGTTGTAGCCGGTGACGGAGACGAGGTGCGTGGGCTGCTTCAGCTCCTTGCCGCGCGCCGCGTTGATGAGCAGGGGGAAATCGCCCATCGAGCCTATGTCGATCTTCCCGGCGGTCATCTGGGCGGTGATCGGGGCGCCGGTGGCGTAGTCCTGCCACTCGACCTCGTAGGTGACCCCGTCCTTCTTGCCGCGCGCCGCGAGCTCCTGCTCGAAGTACCCGAGGGAGCGCAGGAGCGTACCGGCGGTGACGGTGTTGATGGTCTTGGACTGGTAGCCGACGGTCACGGTGACCGTCCGGGAGCCGCCGTCCGCTCCGGAGGCGCCACCGCACGCGGTGGCCAGCGGGAGGCTCAGCAGGAGGACGGGAGCGAGGGCTTTCGTGCGCGTACGCATGGGGAGGGGGCCTTTCACCGGAGCAGGTAGGGCATGTTGACGGTCACCGCGCCGGTGGGACAGCGGGCGGCGCACGGGCCGCAGTACCAGCACTCGTCCACGTGCATGTAGGCCTTGCCGTTGTCCTCGCGGATCGCGAGCGAGTCGAGCGGACACATGTCGACGCACAGGGTGCAGCCGTCGATGCACAGGGACTCGTCGATGGTCACGGGCACGTCGCCGCGCTGGGGGACCAGAGGCATGGCTGTCTCCAGGAAGGGAGGGGCGGAGGGGGTACGGCGGCGCTACGAGGACTTACGCGCCGCGGTGCAGCAGGCCGCTCATGGTGATCCGGTCGCCGCGGAAGCGGATGAACTCCAGGTCCACGGGCCGGCCGTCGCCGAGGTGGGTGAGGCGCTCCAGCATCAGGACGGCGGCCCCGCGCGGGGCCTGCAGGACGGCCGCGGAGTGCGCGTCGGCGTTGACGGCTTCGAGGGTGATCTCGGCGTGGCCCAGCGGCTGCCCGGTCAGGGACTCCAGCAGCCGGAACACGTCGGTGTTCTCCAGGTCGCAGCCGATCAGGTCCGCGCCGATGTCCAGGGGGACGTACGTGAGGTCGAGCGAGAGCGGCAGCCCGTTCAGGCGGCGCAGCCGCTCGATGTAGAGCACGTCGGAGTGTTCGGGCAGGCGCAGCCGCCCGGCGACGGGGGCCGGGGCGCGGACGGGGCCGACGGTGCGGACCTCGTTGGTGACCCGGCCGTGTTCGTGGAGGGTTTCGGCCAGGCCCTGGAGGCGGTCGAGGCCGTGCGGGTACTTGGCGCAGACGATGACGGTGCCGACGCCGGGGCGCCGTTCGACGAGCTGCTCGCCGCGCAGCAGGTCGAGGGCCTGGCGCACGGTGTTGCGGCCGGCGCCGTAGTCGGCGGCGAGTGCGTCCTCCAGGGGGAGGACGCCGGTGGGGTAGCCGCCCGCCAGGATCTGGTGGCGCAGCAGGTCGGCGAGCTGTCGCGCCCGGTCCGCGCGCAGCCGCCGGCGGCGCGCGGCGGCGACCGGGACGGTGTGTTCGCGGGTGCGTTCGGCTGGCATGGCAGGGAACATACCGAGGGGTCCCGGCCGGTGGTGTTGCCGCAGTGTTGCGCCACCCGCGGGTGCCGGCGTACGGCTACGACCTGCGAGAACGGCGGGGCGGCGGAGAGATCCGCCACCCCGCCGTCAGCGGCCGTCCCACCTGCTGGACTACCGGGTGCCCACGATGCGGCCGGCGACCTCGCCGAGGCCCACGCGGGTGCCGTCGGCGCCCGGTGCCCACGCGGTCAGGGTGACGGTGTCCCCGTCCTCCAGGAAGGTGCGCTTGCCGTCGGCGAGCTCGATCGCGTCGCGGCCGTTCCAGGTGAGCTCCAGCAGCGAGCCGCGCTGGTCGACGTCCGGGCCGCTGACCGTGCCCGAGCCGTACACGTCGCCGGTGCGCAGCGAGGCGCCGTTGACGGTCATGTGGGCGAGCTGCTGGGCGGCGGTCCAGTACATCGAGGCGAACGGCGGACGCGCCACCTCCTGCCCGTTGATGGAGACGCTGATCCGCAGGTCGAAGCCGCCGGGGCGGTCCGCGGCGGAGTCGTCGAGGTAGGGCAGGAGCGGGAGGTCGCGGGCCGGCGGGGCGACGCGGGCGGCGTCCAGGGCCTCCAGCGGGGTGACCCAGGCGGAGACGGACGTGGCGAAGGACTTGCCGAGGAAGGGGCCGAGCGGCACGTACTCCCAGGCCTGGATGTCCCGCGCGGACCAGTCGTTGAGCAGGAACAGCCCGAAGACGTGCTCCTCGAAGTCGCCGAGGGCCACGGGACGGCCCTGCTCCGAGGGGGTGCCGACGACGAAGCCGACCTCGGCCTCGATGTCGAGCTTCACGGACGGCCCGAAGACGGGCGCGGGGTCGGAGGGCGCCTTGCGCTGGCCGCTCGGGCGGACGAC
Source organism: Streptomyces sp. NPDC002104 (assembly GCF_053593795.1). NCBI lineage: Bacteria > Bacillati > Actinomycetota > Actinomycetes > Kitasatosporales > Streptomycetaceae > Streptomyces > Streptomyces sp. NPDC002104. The sequence goes on from NZ_JBSFDF010000055.1 coordinate 32,450, forward strand.
CTCGGTGCCGGACACGACGATCGTTCCCGCCCGGCCGTGGTAACCGATGGGCAGGTGCTTCCAGTTGGGCGTCAGCGCGTCCCCGTCCGGCCGGAAGATCTTGCCGACGTTCGTCGCGTGGTGCTCGCTCGCGTAGAAGTCGACGTAGTCGGCGACCTCGTACGGGAGGTGCAGCACGACGTCTTCGAGGGGCAGCAGGTGCGGCTCCACGGAGGGGCGGTGGCCGGGGTCGGTGACCCAGGCGGTCAGCGCACGGCGCACGTCCTTCCAGGCGGTCCGGCCCGCGGCGAGCAGCGGGTTGAGCGAGGGCTGCCCGAGCAGTGCGGCGTACGGGGAGCCGAGCGCGGCCGCGGCCGCCCCGGCGTCGAGCACGTGTCCGCCGATGCGGACACCGATCCGGCGCCGCTGCTCTGCGTCCCCGCCGCCGGCGGTGGAGAACACGCCGTAGGGGAGGTTGTGCGGCCCGAACGGGTCGCCCTCGGGGAGATCGAGGGGGCTCTGCTGGGGCATGGGGTGCTGCCTCGCTTTCGACGCGGCCCGGGGGTGTCCCGGGGGCTGGTTGACACGTTACGGGGCTGGTGGGGCGTGCGGGAGGCCGGATTCGGGCACTATTTGTAGGACTTGTCCGAGGGGGTCCGTATCCTTGACACGTGACTTCCGCCCTCCCCTATGCACTCGTGGCCACCGACCTGGACGGGACTCTGCTGCGCGCCGGAGACACCGTCTCGGCCCGCTCCTACGCCGCACTGGCCGCCGCCCGCGCGGCCGGCGCCCGGCACATCATCGTGACAGGCCGCCCCGTCCCGCAGGTCCGCCACGTCCTGGACGGGCTCGGCTACACCGGCCTCGCGGTGTGCGGACAGGGAGCGCAGGTCTACGACGCGGCGGCCGGGCTGCTCCTGCACTCCGTGGCCCTGGACCGGGAACTGGCCGACGTCGCCCTCGGGAAGATCGAGGCGGAGGTCGGCGAGGTCTACGCGGCGGTCAACCAGGAGGGCCTCGACGCGGAGATGCTGATAGGGCCGGGCTACCGGATGTGGCACCCGCACCTGCCGGTGGTCGCGGTGGGCCGCCGGTCCGACCTGTGGACCTCCCCGATCAACAAGGTCCTCCTCCAGCACCCGCGGCTGTCGGACGACGAGCTGACGGAGATCGCCCGGGGCGTGGTCGGGGACCTGGTCAACGTCACCATGGCGGGGGAGCACACGGTCGAGCTCCAGCCCCCGGGCATCGACAAGGCGAGCGGGCTGGCGGTGGCGGCGGAACTCCTGGACGTCACCGGGTCCTCCACGATCGCCTTCGGCGACATGCCGAACGACATCCCGATGTTCGCGTGGGCGGCGCACGGGGTGGCGATGGCGGGCGCCCACCGGGAACTGCTGGCCGTCGCGGACGAGGTCACCCTCTCGAACGAGGCGGACGGCATCGCGGTGGTCCTGGAGCGGCTCTTCGGCTGAAGAGGGGTGCCGTCGGCCAGGACGCAGTCATGGCCGGAATGGAACTGGCACACGGGGACCGGGCGTTGCAGCATGTTCATTCGCTGTGCGAGGCAACGGGGGTGGCCTGATGTGCGCGGGAATCGTCGTCGGGTCCATCGTCTGGTTCATCGGGCTGATCGTCTTCGGCCTGGTGAGCGATGAGGCCGCGGGCAACTACGTGTTGTTCTCCCTGTTCCTCGGCGGCGTGCTCGTCTGGAAGAAGAAGGTGGAGCCCGAGCGCCAGGCGCAGGAGGCGGCGCGCGAGGCCGAACGCCACCGGCTCGCGTACGAGGCGAAGCGCGCGGAGCAGGCGCGGGAGGCCGAACGCCTGCGGCGCGAGCAGGAGGCGAAGCGGGAGGAGCAGGCGCGGGCCGACGCCGAGGCGCTCCGCTGGCGGCAGGAGAGCCACCGCAGACGGAAGGGACCCGCCGCGTTCCGGCCCGCCCCGGCCACGGTCGAACCGGAGGATTCCGGCATGGAGCCCCTGGGCCTCGTCGGGATGCCACTGCCCTCCCGGCCCGATCTGGTGCTGCCCGATCCCGAGCAGGTCCGTCGGCTGTGCGCCGAGGTGGGGGCCGGCCTCGTCCGTTCCGTCGCGACGGAAGCCGACGCCCACGCCGCCCGGCTGCGTTCCAAGGCGGAGGGCAATCTGCCCGTCGGGCGCTACCGGGCCGGCGCCGGCGGCCGGAGCTGGGGCCGGGTCCAGAAGGGCCGGCGGCTGACCGCGGAGGCGGACCACGCGGTCCGTCAGGCCGTCGCCTGGGCGGAGGCCCGCGGTGACCTGCTGGCCGATCTGCACGAGCGGGCCGCCGTCGAGGTGCGCGCCCTGCGCAAGCACGGCGACAAGCTCCGGAAATGGTGCGACGCCCCCGACCGGGCGTACGACGCTCCCGGCACCCCGGTCCGGCCGGACGGGGAGTGGGAGACCTTCCTGCGGCGCCTCACCGAGGACCTGGCCGCCGCCGCCCGTGGGCTCCGGGCCCTCCCGCCCTACGAGGCGCCGCCGCGGCTGTCTCCCCCGGGGGTGGCCCGGGTCAGGGCGGACACGGTCGCGGAAGCGGTCGAGGACAGGATCTCCGCGTACGTCGAACGCCATGCCCGCCGTCTCGTGCAGACGCGGTCCGGCAGCTTCTCGATGGACGCCCGGGACTGGGACGAGGGGGCCGAACTGCTGGAGGACTTCCTCACGGTCGACATCCGCCGGCGGTTCGCCCGGACGACCGAGGGGTTCCACGCGGTGAGCCGATGGGGCGACACCTCGGCCGCCGCGCACATCCGCTCCCGCATGCACCGGATTTTCGTGTCGCTTTCCCTGAACTACATGGTGGAGGTACTGAGATCCATGCCCGACTACGCAGATCACTCCGGTGAGAACGTTCCGAAGAGCGGCATCACCATTCAGGCCGGTGTCGTGCAGATCGCGAACACGCTGAACAACATCGGCTCGAACGTCGCCGCCGTGATGCAGCGCGGCGACACCCAGTCCGCGGAAGCGATCAACGCCCTGAGCGCGGCGGTGCAGGCCGATCCGGACCTCGACCCCCAGGTCCGCGCCGAGCAGTTGGAGAACGTCGCCGAGGTCGCCGCGGCGATGGCCGACCCGGACGCGGGCGGCAACCGGCGCCGCGGCCGCAACGCCCTGGCCGCGCTCACGGCCGCGGTCGGCGCCTCCTCCCAGGTCACCCAGGCGATCGGACAGTGGCAGCACGTCTTCGGCTCGCTGAACTAGGCCCTCGGGGGAGGGGCCTCAGACCGCCGCCCGCGGGAGCCTGCGCTCCCACGTGCGGTGGAAGAGGACCTCGTCGCCCTCGCGGCACACCACCTCGTTCGAGGTGAGGAAGCCGCCCTCGTCGCACGAGATCTCCGAGCGGGTCACCACCGAGACGTCCCAGCCCAGCTCCGGGCGGTGCAGGCGCACCGTCCAGGTGGAGTGGGTCCGGGCCGACAAGGGGTCCGCCTCCTGGATCTCGTAGATCTCCAGCGCGTCCTCGCTGAATTCGAGGCCGTCCGGGTAGACCCGGGTGCCGCCGTAGCGCGGGTCCACCTCCAGGCGCCACACCCCGCGCGCGACGTCCCGTACGACCAGCCGTTCCGGCCGGGGGGTGTCCAGGGTCTCCGGGTACGAGACCCCCAGCGGCTCCGACTGTTCCGGGGCCTCGAAGAGGATCGGGTCGCCGCCGTCCGCAGACGGGTCGCGGACCGGGAGTTCCACCGCGCTGCCCGCCGGGTCCAGGGTCCAGCCGGCCTCCGAGCCGGCGCGGGGCCAGATCCACGGCCAGTAGGCGGAGGAGACGGCCAGGCGGATGCGGTGGCCGGGCGGGAAGGAGTGGCCGATGCCGTTCAGCTCGAAGGCCACGTCCTCGTACGAGCCCACCGGCCACGGCACCGCCTTGTCCCGGCCCTGCCGGGCGGAGAGGTTGAGCGCGCCGCGGGTGACCAGCGTCGAGGAGCCGTCCGGGGCCACGTCGCAGAGGCGGGCCACGACCTGGCCGTACGGGACGTCCATGCGCAGGCGCAGCCGGACCACCGGGCGGCCCAGGATCTCCACCGGGCCGGAGCCGTCCGCGACGGGGAACTCGAAGCAGGCCGACTTCGCGTCCTCCTCGCGCTGGTCCGGCGGCAGGTCGGCGTCGTTGCCGAAGGGGAAGAAGCGGCCCGCGTCCAGGCCCGTGTGCTGCGGGGAGGCCACGGCCACCGGCGCGCCCTGGAGGGCGTAGGTGACGGGGTCCACGTTCGGGGAGGGCCAGGACGGGTCGCCGACCCAGCGGCCCGGCAGGGCCGGGTAGCTGGTCGCCGGCGGGTGCGACTCGGAGATCCAGGAGCGGAGCAGGGGTTCGGACATGACGCCGGTGTCCTTGCCCTTGAGCCAGTGGTCCCACCAGCGCAGGGTCTCCTGGAGGAAGCCGATCGCGGGGCCCGGGGGCAGACCCCGGTCGGGGTACTGGTGCGACCAGGGGCCGATCAGGCCGCGGACCCGGTCGGCGGGCAGGGCCGAGACCAGGCGGAGCACCGTGTCGCGGTACGGGTCGTGCCAGCCGCCGACGGCCAGGACGGCCGCGCCGATCGCGCCGTAGTCCTCGCAGACGGAGCCGTGGCGCCAGTACGCGTCGCGGGTCTGGTGGGAGAGCCAGGTGTGGAGGAGGGGGTCCACCGCGCCGAGGCGTGACAGCCACTGATCCCGCCAGCCTTCGCCCGCGTAGAGCGGGTCCGGCGGGCGGGAGGCGAAGGCGAGCATGGTCGCCGCCCACGCGTGCATGTCGACGGCGAGGAGGGAGCCGCCCATGTAGTGGACGTCGTTGTCGAAGCGGTCGTCCGTGGAGCAGACGGTGACGACCGCCTTGAGGGGCTCCGGGGTGAGCGCCGCGATCTGGAGGCTGTTGAAGCCGCCCCAGGAGATCCCGAACATGCCGACCGAGCCCGTGCACCAGGGCTGGGCCGCCAGCCATTCGACGACCGCGACCCCGTCGGCGAGCTCCTGCGCGTCGTACTCGTCGCCCGGGTCGCCGCCGCTGTTGCCGTGGCCGCGCACGTCGACCCGTACGGAGGCGTAGCCGTGGCCCGCGTACCAGGGGTGGCGCTGCCAGTCGCGCGGGGCGGTCCAGTCGGTGAGCCGGTACGGGAGGTACTCCAGCAGCGCCGGGACGGGCTCGTCGGTGGCCGGCCGCCAGATGCGCGCGTACAGCTCGGTGCCGTCCGGGAGGGGGATCCGGACGTCCTCGTGGGTGGTCCCGTAGGGGAAATCGGTTCGGATGATCATCGAGGCTCTCTCGCCCATCTCCTCGGGAGGGTCGGTGGGGTCAGCGGACAAAGTCAGAGGACAAAGGGGTGGCGTCAGTGGACCGGGTGCATCGTGCGCTTGAGCCACGGTGCGGCCGCGATCACCGCGAGCCCCACCGCCACCGCGATGGCGCCGTTGACGCCGAAGTAGGCGGGGTGGGAGACCTGGTCGTAGACCTTGACCACCTGCGCCTGGATGCCGTTGGCCAGGGCCAGGGAGAGGAACCACAGGGCCATGGTCTGGCTGGCGAAGGCCTTGGGGGCGAGCTTCGTGGTGGCCGACATGCCGGAGGTCTCCAGCAGGATGTCGCCGAGTCCGAGCAGCAGGTAGGAGCCGATGATCCACCAGGCGGCCATCTTGTACGTGTCACCCGTGTGCCCCGAAGTCGGGATGACCATCAGGAGGAAGGACAGGCCGCCCAGGATCACGCCGATGGCGATCTTGTTGGAGGCGTGCGGCTGCCGGTGGCCCATCCGGACCCACAGCGCGGCGACGACGGGCGCCAGGAGCACCTCGAACGCGCCGAGCGCGGAGGCGTACCAGCCGGCCGGGAAGGTGAAGCCGAGGATCTCGGTGCGGGCGTTCGTCGAGGCGAGCAGCATCATCGTCGAGTACGCCTGGAAGAGGATGAAGTTGAAGGCCACCGAGGCCAGGAACAGCACGACGTACGGGCGCAGGCGCCCCCGTTCCGCGGCCGTCACCCGGTCGCTGCGGAACATGATCGCGAAGTAGACGATCGGCGCGATCACCGAGACCAGGGTGAGCAGGTCGACGAAGCGGTCCATCGTCAGCCAGCCCAGTACCGCCAGAAGGGTGGCGAGGGCGGCGAAGACCAGGATTCCGGCGATGATCCTGATCACTGCCGTGCGCATCGCGTCGGGCGCGAGCGCGAACTCGGCGGAGTGCTTGCGCCCCGCCAGGTGGCGGCGGCCGGCGACGTACTGGATCAGGCCCGCGGTCATGCCGATGGCGGCGGCCGAGAAGCCCCAGTGCCAGCCCTCGTGCTCGCCGAGCCAGGCCGTGATCAGGGGGCCGGCGAAGGCGCCGATGTTGATGCCCATGTAGTAGAGGGCGAAGCCGGCGTCGCGCCGGTCGTCGTCCGTCTTGTACAGCTTGCCGACCATGCTGGCCACGTTCGGCTTCAGCAGACCGGTGCCGGCGCTGATCAGGCCGAGGCCCGCCCAGGTCATGGCGGCGGTCGGCACGGCCATGGCGTAGTGGCCGCAGGCGATCAGGATGCCGCCCCAGAGCACGGCCCGGTACGAACCGAGGATCCGGTCGGCGAGCCACCCGCCGGCGACGGAGACGAGGTAGACCATGGTCCCGTAGGCCGCCGAGACGGAGGCCGCGGTGCCCGGGTTCATCCCCAGGCCGCCGTGGGCCACCGTGTCCGCGAAGTAGAGGACGAGGATGGCCTGCATGCCCAGGAACGAGAAGCGCTCCCAGACCTCCAGCCCGGAGAGCGTGGCCAGCCCCCTGGGATGCCCGAGGAAGGCGTGGTCGTCGCCGGGCGGCGGCTGGTCGGCCTCCGGGTCGGACGAGTCGTCTATATCGGTAGAAGTTCTGGACAAAACACATTCTCCGGTTGTTTCGGCTGCTCTAGAACATACCGGGGCGCATGGGGCCCCGCCCGGCCGGTACGGTGCCCGTGGCCGGGCGGGCGCCCTGGGTGATCGAAAACAGACCCGATACGCTGGCTTGAGTGATGGCAGCGACACATCGACAATCCGTGTGATCGTCAAGGTGATCGTCAGCAGACAGGAGTACCCCTCGTGACCGTCGTCGGGCCGTTCGGACTGAGCGTGCGGGACCAGGCTCTTGAGACCGATGTCCAGGCCGGACTGGCCGCCGTCGAGGCGGGTCTGCTGGAAGCCACCAAGAGCGAAGTCCCCTTCATCACCGAGGCCGCACAGCACCTGGTCCGCGCCGGCGGCAAGCGGTTCCGGCCGCTGCTGGTGATGCTGGCCTCCCGGTTCGGCGATCCCTACGCACCCGGGATCGTCCCCTCCGCCGTGGTCGTGGAACTCACCCACCTGGCGACGCTCTACCACGACGACGTCATGGACGAGGCGGACGTGCGCCGCGGCGTGGAGAGCTCCAACGCCCGCTGGGGCAACTCCGTGGCCGTCCTGACGGGTGACTTCCTCTTCGCCCGCGCCTCGCACATCCTGGCGGACCTCGGCCCCGAGGCCGTACGGGTCCAGGCCGAGGCCTTCGAGCGCCTGGTGACGGGCCAGATCCTGGAAACGGCGGGCCCGCGCGACGGCCGCGACCCGGTCGAGCACTACCTCGATGTCATCGCCGGCAAGACCGGCTCGCTGATCGCCGTCTCCGGCCGCTTCGGCGCGATGATGTCCGGCGCCGACGAGTCGGTCGTCGACATCCTGACCCAGTACGGCGAGCGGCTCGGCACCGCCTTCCAGCTCGCCGACGACGTCCTCGACATCGCCTCCGACTCGCACGAGTCCGGCAAGACCCCCGGCACCGACCTGCGCGAGGGCATCCCGACGCTGCCGGTCCTGCGGCTGCGCGAGATGGCGGCCCAGGGCGGCGACCCCGCCGACCTGGAGCTCGTACGGCTCCTGGACGGCGATCTGACGGACGACGCCCGGCACGCCGACGTGCTCGCCCGGCTGCGGGTCCACCCGGCCCTGGAGCAGGCCCGCAAGGACACCGTGCGGTACGCCGAGGAGGCGCGGGCCACGCTGGCCCCGCTGCCCGACTGCTTCGCGAAGTCGGCGCTGGTGGAGCTGTGCGACGCCGTGGTGCACCGCGCGGGCTGACGGCGGGACGCGCACACCGAGATCAGGGGCGAGGGCCCGGCGACCCCTACGGGTGGGGGACGCCGGGCCCTCGCCATGTCATCCCTGGGGCGTACGCACAGTTGGCTCCGGGGGCTGACGCCCCGACCCCCGCTTCTTTGGTCAGATAGAGGCACATCCCCACCAGATCGGGTGAGATTGGCGGCGCGGGGTGGACGTGTACACGCAAGAAGACGGGTAGGTCGCCGCCGTACACACAGAGGTAGGGCAGACAGACATGGCAACGAACGCAAAGACCCGCAAGGCCGCTCGGTACGCCGTACCGGTCGCGGTGTTCGGTGTGGTCGCCGGCACGATCGCGATGGTTCCGGCCTTCGCGAACGGCGGGGGACCGGACCTTCCGAAGGTGACGGCCCAGCAGCTCATCGAGAAGATCGCGGCCTCGGACGTGCAGCAGCTGTCCGGCAGCGCCAAGATCAGCACGGACCTGGGACTGCCGAGCCTTCCGGCCGGCCTGCTGGGCGGCGGTGGCGGCGTGACCGGCGGCTCCGCCGACCCGCAGGACAAGCTCGCCCAGCTGGCGAGCGGCACCCACACCTTCCGCGTGGCGGCCGACGGCCCCGACCGCCAGAAGCTCACGTTCGTGGACGGCAAGGACGAGTACAGCCTCGTCCACAACGGCGACGACGTCTGGGGATACGACTCCAAGTCGAAGGAGGCCTTCCACGAGAAGGCGCCCGCCGGCAAGGGGGACGCGGACCGGTCCGGCAAGGGCGACAAGGGCAAGGGCGACAAGGGCAAGGGCGCGGACGGCCTCCCGGCTTCCCCGCAGGAGATCGCCCAGGAGGTCCTGAAGGCCGCCGGGCCGACCACCGCCATCAGCGTGGGCGACACGGCCCAGGTGGCCGGGCGCGACGCCTACCAGCTGGTCCTGAAGCCGAAGGGGACCGGTTCCACGGTCGCCTCGGTGAAGATCGCGGTGGACGCGAAGAACGGCGTGCCGCTGCGGGTGCAGGTGCTCTCCACCGATGGCGGCAAGCCGATCGTGGACGCCGGATTCACCAAGGTCGACTTCTCCAAGCCCGCCGCCGGCACCTTCGCCTTCACCCCGCCCAAGGACGCCAAGGTGACCGAGGGCGCACCCGGCGAGCACGGCAAGGGCAAGGGCGCCGACAAGGGCGCCGACAAGGGCCTGGACGCGCTCGAGGCCATCCCCGGCCTGGGCGGCCTGACCGGCGGCGCCGACGGCGCCCAGGGCGAGCCCAAGGTCCTCGGCGAGGGCTGGACCTCCATCGCCCGGATCGAGACCGGCGCGACCAACACCCTCAAGGGCCTGGACGACGCGGCCAAGGACAAGAACGCGCCCAAGGGGGCCGCGCAGTTCCTCGACTCGCTCGGCGAGAAGGTCTCCGGGAAGTTCGGGGCGGGCCGCGTCCTGAAGACCCGCGTGGTCAACGCGCTGATCACCGACGACGGCAAGGTCTACGTCGGCGCGGTCACCAAGGCCGAGCTGGTGAAGGCGGCCGACGCCAACAAGTAACCGGGGCGCACGGCGCCGAAGCGGCTGTCCGAGGGTGGGCGGGGACTGTGTCCCTGCCCACCCTTGTGCCGTTCCCGCCCTGCGTACAGCAGCCCCGCTGTACCGTGAAAAGCATGTCGAGACACGTCACCATCCGCCTGGAAGAAGAGTTCCACGAACGCCTGAAGGCGCGAGCGGCGGCCCTGGGCACGACGGTCACCGCGCTGATCACCGAAGTCACGGAACGCGAGCTCGACGAGGACCGGAAGAACTTCCTGTCCGGGATAGAGGAGTTCGCCGACCACTGGGGCTACTTCCAGGAGCGGTTCGGGCATTGAAGATCACCATGGAGTGGGCCTGGACGGCCCTGGCTCACCATCTCCCGTCCGATCCCGCCGTGTGGGATCCCTCCGGAGTGGCCGCCGCCGTGGCCCGGCACCAGAACGACCTCGTCCTGGTCCCCGAGCAGCCCGCCCCGGACACCGCGTGGCGGGCCGCGGCGTTTCTGCACACGCTCGCGGTGTGCCCGGCGCTGGAATCCCCGATGAACGAGTTCTACGCCGCCGCCGCCACCCGCTCCTACCTGCGGGTCGCCGGAGCCAAGCAGCTGCCGTCGCCGGAGGAACTCGGCGATCTGGTGGAGGCCGCGAAGCTGGGGCAGGCCGATGTCGCCGCGGTCGCGGAGGAGCTGCGGGCCCGGATCCAGGACCCGCTGTCGGTCTCGCTACGGGGCCTCGCGCAGGACACGTAGGACGTGCCGGAGCTCCGGCGCGATCCCATCGGATCGTGCCGGAGCTCCTGAAGGACTGGACCGCTCGGCGGGGCGGCGTCCTAGAAGGTGATCTTCCAGCTGTTGATGTAGCCGACGTCCTGCGCCGCCGCGTCCTTGACCCGGAGGTTCCAGACCCCGTTGGCGACCTCGGAGGAGGCGTTGACCGTGACGGTCTTGACGATGTTGTCCGCGCTGCCGCCGGTGCGGTTGTGCAGGTTGTACACGCTGCCGTCCGGGGCGACCAGGTCGACCACCAGGTCACCGCTGTAGGTGTGGACGATGTTCACGTCGACCTTGGTGGTGGCCGGGGCGTTGCCCGTGACGCCCGAGACCGTGATCGGCGAGTTCACCGCGGCGGCGGGGGAGTCCGGGATCGTGACGTCCGTGGTGTTCTCGAAGGACTTGCCCGGCGGGACTGGGGTGGCCGCCCCGAGGTTCCAGACCGCGTAGGCGATCGCGTCGGAGTTGCGGTCCAGGGCGGTGTCGTTGATGTTCGCCGAGGTGTCGCAGGAGGCGTGGTAGCAGCGGTCGAAGGCCTGACCGGAGGTGCCGCCCCACTTCGTGGCCTGAGCCGCCGTCTTGGTGTAGTCGGCGCCCGAGAACAGGCCGCCGACGGGGATCCCGGCGCTCTTGAACGGCGCGTGGTCGGAGCGGCCGTCGCCCTCGGTCTCGATCTCGGTGGAGACGCCGATGCCCGCGTAGTAGTTCTTGAAGGTCTGCTCGATGGTCGGGTCGTCGTCGTAGACGAAGTAGCCCGGGTTCGGCGAACCGATCATGTCGAAGTTCAGGTAGCCGGAGATCTTCGACTTCTCCGCGGCCGGCAGGTTGTTCACGTAGTACTTCGAGCCGATCATGCCCAGCTCCTCCGCGCCCCACCAGCCGAACCGCAGGTGCTTCGTCGGCTGGAGCTGCGCGCGCGAGACGGCCAGTGCGGTCTCCAGGATCGCGGCCGAGCCGGACCCGTTGTCGTTGATGCCGGGGCCCGCGTTGACCGAGTCCAGGTGCGAGCCGGACATCAGGACCGAGTTGGGGTCCCCGCCCGGCCAGTCGGCGATCAGGTTGTAGCCGGTGGCGCCGCTGGAGGTGAAGGTCTGCAGGGTGGTGGTGAAACCGGCCGCGTCCAGCTTGGCCTTCACGTAGTCGACCGAGGCCTTGTAACCGGCCTTGCCGTGGGCGCGGTTGCCGCCGTTGGCGGTGGCTATGGACTGCAGCTGCGTCAGGTGCGCCTTGACGTTGGCCACCGGGATGTCGGGCGGCGTGGGCGCGGCGGCGACCGAGGCCGGCGTGGCGAGTGCGGAGGGGGCGGTGGCGGAGAGGAGGCCGGCGACCGCGAGGGCGGTCACGGCGGCCAGACGGCGGGAGACGGACAGGCTCATGTGGGGGCTCCGGGATTCCGTACTGGGGATGTGTGCGGAAACGTGCGGGGTGGAACAAGTGAGCAACGTGCGTCAGTGCGAGCCTGATGGTCAGCGAGGACATGACAGTCCGTCAAGACCTCAATCCGGTCACACCCGTTCGGAAAGCGGACGGAGCCGCCCCCGGGGCCGGTGCGGGAGCACACTGGGGGGATGAACGTGAACGAAGAGACCCGTGCGGCGGTCGTCGAGGCCCAGTGGGCCGGCACGCGGCGGGCATGGGCGGACAGGCTGGAGCGCCTCGGTTCCGAGGACTGGCGCACCGGCACCATCGCGGTGCTGGAGGCGGCCTACGAGGACCCGATCCTGCGGCAGCTGTACCCGTACACGAGCCACGGCCACGTGAACTTCAGCAGCACGACCCGCTTCCCCTACGAGGTCGCGGTCCCCTTCGTGATCCCGCTGCCCGACGGGCGGTTCCGCGTCATGCGGCGCGATCCCTCCGCGGAGGTGGGCGAGGCCGCCACGGCCGCGGAGGCCGTGACCCTGGTGCTCGCCCACGTACCGGCCCGCCTGCGGCTCGCCGCCACGGGGCTGCCGATGGAGGCGTAGGCCGCCCGGGTCCGGCGGACGTGCGGACGGGCGCGTCCGGGGACGCGCCCGTCGGTGCCGCCGGCTCCGGTCCCGGTCCTACGCGCTCTCGCGCGCCGGGGCCGGGAGGGGCGCCGGCAGCGGCGCGGGCCGGGACCCCGCCGGTCCGCCCGGCCGCAGGACGCGCGAGCGGCGGGCGGTGCGCAGGGCGTCCCAGGTGAGGATCGACAGGGCGACCCAGACCAGGGAGAAGCCGGCCCAGCGCGCGGGCGGCATGGCCTCGTGGAAGTACAGGACACCGAGGCCGAACTGGAAGACCGGGGCCATGTACTGGAGCAGTCCGAGGGTGGACAGCGGGACCCGGATCGCCGCGGCGCCGAAGCAGATCAGCGGGATCGCGGTGACCAGCCCGGCCGACGCCAGCAGGACGGCGTGCCCCGGGCCCTGCGCGGTGAAGGTGGACTCGCCCCGCGAGCCGAGCCACAGCAGGTAGCCGAGGGCGGGCAGGAACATGATCACGGTCTCGGCGGTCAGCGACTCCAGGCCGCCCATGCCGAGCTGCTTCTTGATCAGCCCGTACAGGGCGAAGGAGAAGGCCAGGATCAGCGAGATCCACGGCGGCCGTCCGTACCCGACGGCGAGGACCAGCACGGCCGTGACGGCGATCCCGACCGCCGCCCACTGCGTGCGGCGCAGGCGCTCGCCGAGCACCAGGACGCCGAGCGCGATGGTGACCAGGGGGTTGATGAAGTAGCCGAGGCTCGCCTCGACGACCGCGCCGTTGTTGACCGACCAGATGTACACGCCCCAGTTCACGGTGACCAGGGCGGCGGCCACCGCCGTGAGGGCGAGCTTGCGGGGCTGGCGCAGCAGCTCCGGGACCCAGCCCCAGCGCCGCAGGGCCAGCAGCGCCACGCCGACCACGGCCAGGGACCACACCATGCGGTGGGCGAGTATCTCGACGGCTCCGGCGGGCTGGAGGAGCGGCCAGAAGAGGGGCACGATCCCCCACATCCCGTACGAGGCGAAGCCGTAGAGCAGCCCGGTGCGCTGGTCGTTCTGTGCCGTCACGGGACCTCCAGAGCTACTTCAAGCCAACCTGACGACGGTAGCGCCGCGCGCCCCGAAAGTCATTAGTGTCCGGCGAGATGCTCATGACACTCGGGTGGAGGCCCGGCGTCCGGTACGCCCGGCGTCCGGTACGCGGCGGAGCCCGGTCCGCGACGGAGCCCGGTACGCGGCGGAGCCCGGACCCTGCCTGCGGGTCCGGGCTCCGGTGGGCCGGGGCGGAGGCCTCACGCCCGGCTAGCCGACCACCGTCCAGGTGTCGTTCCCGTTCAGCAGCGTGCCCAGGTCGCCCTTGCCGCTGCGGTCCACGGCCGTCTCCAGCTGATCGGCCATGAGCGTGTCGTAGACGGGCCGCCGCACGTTGCGGAACACCCCGATGGGCGTGTGGTGCAGCGTGTCGGGGTCGGCCAGCCGGGACAGCGCGAACGCGTTGGTCGGGGAGGCCGAGGAGGCGTCGTGGACCAGGATCCGGGACTCGTTCTCCGGGGTGACCGTCACGACCTCCAGGTCGCCGGTGGCCACGTCGCGCACCACGCCCTGGGCGTTGTCCACGCCGAAGCGGATCGGCTGCCCCTGTTCGAGGCGGATCACGGCCTCCTGGGCCTGCTCGTGGTCCTTGAGGACCTCGAAGGCGCCGTCGTTGAAGATGTTGCAGTTCTGGTAGATCTCCACCAGCGCCGTGCCCTCGTGGGCGGCCGCCGCGCGCAGCACCTCGGTGAGGTGCTTGCGGTCGGAGTCGACCGTACGGGCCACGAAGGAGGCCTCCGCGCCGATCGCGAGCGAGACCGGGTTGAAGGGGGCGTCGAGCGAGCCCATCGGGGTCGACTTGGTGATCTTGCCGACCTCGGAGGTGGGGGAGTACTGCCCCTTGGTCAGCCCGTAGATCCGGTTGTTGAACAGCAGGATCTTGAGGTTGACGTTCCGCCGCAGGGCGTGGATCAGGTGGTTTCCGCCGATGGAGAGCGCGTCCCCGTCACCGGTGACCACCCAGACCGACAGGTCGCGGCGCGAGGTCGCGAGCCCGGTGGCGATGGCCGGGGCGCGGCCGTGGATGGAGTGCATCCCGTACGTGTCCATGTAGTACGGGAAGCGCGAGGAGCAGCCGATGCCCGAGACGAAGACGATGTTCTCCTTCGCCAGCCCCAGCTCCGGCATGAAGCCCTGGACGGCGGCGAGCACCGCGTAGTCGCCGCAGCCGGGGCACCAGCGGACCTCCTGGTCCGACTTGAAGTCCTTCATCGACTGCTTGGCGGCCGCCTTGGGCACCAGCGAGAGCAGGGTCGGGCTGTCGGTCACCTCAGTCATTGATGGCCTCCTCGAGATGGTTGGCGAGCTGCTCGGCCTTGAACGGCATGCCGTTGACCTGGTTGTACGACGCCGCGTCGACCAGGTACTTCGCCCTCAGGAGGGTCGCGAGCTGCCCGAGGTTCATCTCCGGCACCACTACCTTGTCGTAACGCTTCAGGACCTCACCCAGATTCCTCGGGAACGGGTTGAGGTGGCGCAGGTGGGCCTGCGCGATGGGGAGCCCGGCGAGCCGCAGCCGGCGTACGGCGGCCGTGATCGGCCCGTACGTCGAGCCCCAGCCGATCACCAGGGTCCGCGCGCCGTCCGGGTCGTCGACCTCCACGTCGGGGACCAGGATGCCGTCGATCTTGGCCTGGCGGGTGCGGACCATGAACTCGTGGTTGGCCGGGTCGTACGAGATGTTGCCCGTGCCGTTCTGCTTCTCGATGCCGCCGATCCGGTGCTCCAGCCCCGGCGTGCCCGGGACCGCCCAGGGGCGGGCCAGGGTCTGCGGATCGCGCTTGTACGGCCAGAAGACCTCGGTGCCGTCGGCCAGCTCGTGGTTGGGTCCGGCGGCGAACTGGACCCCCAGGTCCGGCAGGTCCGCCACGTCCGGGATCCGCCAGGGCTCGGAGCCGTTGGCCAGGTACCCGTCGGAGAGCAGGAACACCGGGGTCCGGTAGGTCAGCGCGATCCGGGCCGCGTCCAGCGCGGCGTCGAAGCAGTCCGCCGGCGTGCGCGGGGCGACGATCGGCACCGGGGCCTCGCCGTTGCGCCCGTACATGGCCTGGAGCAGGTCGGCCTGCTCCGTCTTGGTCGGCAGGCCCGTGGAGGGGCCGCCGCGCTGGATGTCCACGATCAGCAGCGGCAGCTCCAGGGAGACCGCGAGGCCGATCGTCTCGGACTTCAGGGCCACGCCCGGGCCGGAGGTGGTGGTCACGCCGAGCGCGCCGCCGAAGGCCGCGCCCAGCGCCGCGCCGATGCCGGCGATCTCGTCCTCGGCCTGGAAGGTCCGTACGCCGAAGTTCTTGTGCTTGCTCAGCTCGTGCAGGATGTCCGAGGCCGGGGTGATCGGGTACGAGCCCAGGTAGAGCGGCAGATCGGCCTGGCGGCTCGCCGCGATCAGCCCGTAGGACAGGGCGAGGTTCCCGGAGATGTTGCGGTAGGTGCCGGTCGGGAAGGCGCGGGTGGCCGGGGCCACCTCGTAGGAGACGGCGAAGTCCTCGGTGGTCTCGCCGAAGTTCCAGCCCGCCCGGAAGGCGGTGACGTTGGCCTCCGCGATCTGCGGCTTCTTCGCGAACTTCTGCCGCAGGAAGGTCTCGGTGCCCTCGGTGGGCCGGTGGTACATCCAGGACAGCAGTCCGAGCGCGAACATGTTCTTGCTGCGCTCGGCCTCCTTGCGGGAGAGCCCGAACTCCTTCAGCGCCTCGACCGTGAGGGTGGTCAGCGGCACCGGGTGGACGTTGTAGGCCTCCAGCGAGCCGTCCTCCAGCGGGGAGGTCTCGTAGCCGACCTTGGCCATCGGGCGCTTGGTGAACTCGTCGGTGTTGACGATGATCTCCGCGCCGCGCGGCACGTCCGCGATGTTCGCCTTCAGCGCCGCCGGGTTCATCGCCACCAGGACGTTCGGGGCGTCGCCCGGCGTCAGGATGTCGTGGTCGGCGAAGTGCAGCTGGAAGGACGACACACCCGGGAGGGTGCCGGCGGGCGCCCTGATCTCGGCCGGGAAGTTCGGCAGCGTCGAGAGGTCGTTGCCGAAGGAGGCGGTTTCCGAGGTGAAACGGTCACCGGTGAGCTGCATGCCGTCACCGGAGTCACCCGCGAAGCGGATGATCACCCGATCGAGCCGGCGTACTTCCTTCGCGGGGGCCTCGTGGCCCGCATGACCTGCGGGTTCGCCGTCCGGGCCCGGGGACGTCCGCTGCTCGCCGACGACTGCGCCTTCGGCCCCGTCGGACTGTTCGGCTGGGCTACTGACCTGGCTGGTCACTGAACTGGACCTCCTTCGAGGCGTGAGCACTGCCCAAGGTCCACCCTACGACCGTAGGGATCGCTTCCCCGGGCTGCTCATTTTCTGGACCGCCCCTTCGGCGGTCTGTCCGAATCCGGCCTTGCCTGACAGAGTGTCAGTTGATCAAGATCTTAGGTAGGTGAGAACGGCCAGCACCCGCCGGTGATCCCCGTCACTGGGTGACAGTCCCAGCTTCATGAAGATGTTGCTGACGTGCTTCTCCACCGCGCCGTCGCTCACCACCAGCTGCTTGGCCACCGCGGAATTGGTCCGCCCCTCGGCCATCAGCCCGAGCACCTCGCGCTCGCGCGGGGTCAGCCCCGCCAGCACGTCCTGCTTGCGGCTGCGCCCGAGCAGCTGCGCCACCACCTCCGGGTCCAGCGCGGTACCGCCCCGGGCCACGCGGACGACGGCGTCGAGGAACTCGCGCACATCGGCCACCCGGTCCTTCAGCAGGTACCCCACCCCGGTACTGGAGCCGGCCAGCAGCTCGGTGGCGTACTGCTCCTCCACGTATTGGGACAGCACGAGCACACCTATCCCGGGGTGATCGCGCCGCAGCCGCACGGCGGCCCGTACTCCCTCGTCGGTGTGCGTCGGCGGCATCCGCACATCGGCCACCACCACGTCCGGCAGCGCATGCTCCGCGGCCAGCTCCGCCACCGTCTTGATCAGGGCTTCCGCGTCCCCGACGCCTGCGACGACGTCATGCCCCCGGTCGGTCAGCAACCGGGTCAGGCCCTCACGCAGCAGCACTGAATCCTCGGCGATGACCACCCGCACCCTGTCTTCCACGACTTCGCTGCTCCCGCGTCCACTCGAACCCCGTGTTTCCCTGACTCAGCCAAGCATCCCAGTCTTGAGCCCGGATATAGCCGGATCACGATCAACGCGCACCCCCGGACCGGCGGTTTCCGGCCCCCGGAGGCCTTCCGGAGCCACCGGCTCCGAAAGTGGGGCCTTTGGCCCCCGGACGCGGCGGGGCGAACGGCACCCGCGAGGGCCGATCGCAGACACGGATGACCGCACGGACACCCCCACATGGGGGGGGCATCCGTGCGGTCACCTGTGTCTGCGGTGTCTGTGATCGGGATCAGGGGGGGGGAGTGTCAGACGGTGCGCCAGGGGAGCTCGGCGGTGACGGTCGTCCCGCCTCCGGCGGGGGAGTCCACGACCAGCACCCCGTCCACGGCGTCGAGCCGCTCGGCCAGCCCGGCCAGCCCCGAACCGGCTCCTTCGCCCGCTCCTTCTCCGGCTCCCGCTCCGCCCACACCGTCGTCGGCCACCTGGATCAGCAGCCGCTCGCCGGACTTCCACACGTCGACCCCGGCCGTACGGGCCTTCGCGTGCTTGCTCACGTTCTGCAGCAGCTCCGACACCGTGAAGTACGCGATCCCCTCGATCGCCGCCGCCGGCCGCGAGGGCAGATCCACGGCCACCCGTACGGGCACCGCGCACCGGGAGGCCACCGAGGAGAGCGCCGCGTCCAGCCCCCGGTCGGTGAGCACCGCCGGGTGGATTCCGCGGGCCAGGTCCCGCAGCTCCTGCAGGGCGATCTTCACCTCCCCGTGCGCCTCGTCCACCATCTGCGCGGCGGCGCGCGGGTCCTGCGCCAGCTTCTCCTTGGCCAGCCCCAGGTCCATGGCCAGCGCCACCAGCCGGGCCTGTGCGCCGTCGTGCAGATCGCGCTCGATGCGCCGCAGGTCGGCCGCAGCCGTGTCGACCATGACGCCGCGGTCGGACTCCAGTTCGCTCACCCGGTTCGCGAGCCGCGACGGCCCGAGGAGCCCGGCGACGAGCACCCGGTCGGCGGTGGTCAGGGCGCGGATCACCCAGGGGGTGGCGAGCGTGAAGGCCAGCCCGACGGCGCAGGTCACGACGATGGCGAGGGGGGAGTCCAGATAGAAGGAGTAGTCGTCGTTCTGGAAGACCTGCAGCCCCGGCTGATCGGTGAAGGCCGGGAACACCCAGAACCAGAGCGGGTACAGCAGCATGGCCCAGCCGTAGGCCCAGAACGTCAGGGCCACGCAGAAGGCGGTCACCGCCCACGGGAAGTGGACCACCGAGTACAGCACGTGCCGCCAGGCGCTCCCGCTCTTGAGCAGCGCCGCCATCCAGGCGATGGCCCCGCCCTTGGCGGCCTTGACCGGCGCGGGCTCGGCGATGTCGTGGCGGAGCATCCCGCGCACCCGGGCCCGCTCCACGCGCCCGAACCCGCGGCACATGGCCAGCACCCCTGCCAGCACCGGCACCCCGAGGAAGGTGACGAGCAGCCCGGCGCCGAGGCTGACACCGGTGATGGCGAGCGAGAAGTACAGCGTGCTGAGCGGCAGCCCGAGCATCAGGTACCCGAACTCCCGCCAGGTCCGCCCCTCGAACGGAGCCCGCACCACCCTGCCGATACCGCTGCTGCCATTGCTCATGTCGCCGACCCGCCCTTCCTCCACTGTGTCCCCCCACCCTCCCGCGCAGCCCCCTGCGGCAACCATCCGGCAGGTCGGCCTCTCCGCCGGGGGGTTAACCCCACCCCGCCCCCCGCACCCCACCTTCAGCCGGGCTGCCTCCCCCCGAGCCCGGCCCGGCCCATCCCGGGCCATCCCGGGCTGGCGTGCCCTGCCGCGCCGCCCCCCGTCCCGGCCCGCCCGGCCGCGAGCCGTCCCTGCCCGTCCCGGCTCATCCCGGGCCCGTCCCCGGCTCTTCCCGGGCCGGCGTGCCCTGCCGCGCCGCACTCCGTCCTGCCGCACTCCGCCCCGCCGCCCCCGTCCCGTCCCGCCCGGTCGCGAGCCGTCCCTGCCCGTCCTCGACCGGGCGCCCTGCGGGGCTGGGTCCCCTACCCGCCCTTCCACCGTTCCCCGGGCTCCGCCCGGACCCCCGCTCCTCACACGCCGGAGGGGCTGGATCGTCCAGCC
>NZ_JBSFDF010000056.1:0-20328 GCF_053593795.1 Streptomyces sp. NPDC002104
CGCCCGGTTTACATTCCGAACCCGGAAGCTAAGCCTTTCAGCGCCGATGGTACTGCAGGGGGGACCCTGTGGGAGAGTAGGACGCCGCCGAACAACCCGCCCTTTTAGCTCAGTCGGTAGAGCGTCTCCATGGTAAGGAGAAGGTCAACGGTTCGATTCCGTTAAAGGGCTCCACACGAGAAGGCCCCCGCCATTGGCGGGGGCCTTTTTGCGTTTGACGATGGTGTTGTTCAGAGGGCCTCTGCCGTGTGGCGGGGGCCCTTTCGCGTGTGAGGGGGTCCCGGGCTTCTCGTCAAGCCCCGAATCTTCGGACCGTGACCGGGGGCCGCTCGCGGGGCGCAATGGGATCAGCAGGAGTCACACGCACCTCGATCCACGGGAGGCACCTCATGAGCAGCGAACGGATTCGACACCTCGCCCACACGGTCCGGACGGCTCTGACCGGCGACAACGCCCCCACGTCCCCGTCCGTGGCCTCTTCCCTCCGCGGCGCCGGCCGTGACGAGGTCGTCGAGACGGGCGACGCGCACTGGACCGGGGAAATGGCGGCCCCGTCGTTCATGATCCTCGTGCCGGGGCCCCGTCGGTAGGCCGGGTGGCGCGGCGGTGCTCAGTCGCCGTCGCGCTGCCGGGGGATGCGGAAGGCGAGGATGGCCATGTCGTCGGAGGCCGGCTCGGCGGCGAAGCGTTCCACCGCGCGCAGGACGCGGGAGGCCACGGCGCCGGCGGTGAGGCCCGTACAGGTGGTGAGGACCTCGGCGAGGCCGTCGTCGCCGAGCATGCGGGTGCCTTCACGGCGTTCGGTGATGCCGTCGGTGACACAGAGGAGGACGTCGCCCGGGTCCAGGGTGAGGGTCTGCTCGTAGAGGTCGAGGTCGTCGAGGACGCCCAGGAGGGGCTGCGGATCGGCGGCGGAGGTCACCTCGCCGTTCGGGCGCAGGCGCAGCGGCAGCGGGTGGCCCGCGCAGACGACCTTCATGTGGGCGCCGCCGTCGGGCTGCGGGTGCAGCTCGCCGTACAGGAGGGTGAGGAAGCGGCTGCGGTCGCCCTCGTCGAGGATCGCCGCGTTGAGGCGTTCCAGTACGGCGGGGCCGCCGAGGCCCTCGCGGGCCAGGAGGCGCAGGGCGTGGCGGGCCAGGCCGGTGACGGCGGCCGCCTCGGGGCCCGTACCGCAGACGTCGCCGATGGCGAACCCGTAGACGCCGGGGCGGATCGGGAAGACGTCGTAGAAGTCGCCGCCCACCTCGTTGCCCTCGCCGGCGGCGCGGTAGATGACCTCGACCTCGATGCCGGGGATGCTGGGGGAGCCGGGCGGCAGCAGGCTGCGCTGGAGCGAGCGGCTGATGGCGGTGCGCTCGGAGTACAGGCGGGCGTTGTCCAGGGCGAGGGCGGCGCGGCGGGACAGGTCCTCGGCGAGTTCGAGGATCTCCTGGCGGAAGTGCTCCTCGGAGGGCTTGCCGAGGGTCAGCATGCCGATGACGCGGTTGCGGGCGAGGAGCGGGAGGACCACGGTCTCCCCGCCGACCGCCAGGGAGGTCTCGGGCCAGGGACGGGCACCGGACTCGCGGACCGGCTCGGGCGGGCTGACCTGGGAGAGCAGGGCCTTGAGGCCGTCGATGCGTTCCTCGTCCTCGTGCAGGACGTAGGAGAGGAACGGGTCGGAGGCCGGGTCGGCGATGGTGTACACGGCGCACCAGGTGGCGAGGGTGGGGACGGTCATCTGGGCCATGAGGGCCAGGGTCTGGTCCCGGTCGAGGGTGCCGGCGAGCAGGTCGGAGGCCTCCACCAGGAAGGAGAGCGAGCCGCGGCGCAGTCGTTCGAGTTCACCGAGGCGGGCGGACTCCACGGCGAGGGCGATGCGGTCCGCGGCGAACTGCAGGCGCAGGGCGTCGTCGTTGGAGTAGCGGCCCGGGATCTCGGCGGCGACTCCCAGGGAACCGGTGAGGCGGCCCTCGACCTTGAGGGGGACGGTGATGGCGGAGCGCATGCCGGTGGCTTCCAGGAGGGGTACCGCGCCGGGGACGACGACGAGGTCCTCGTGGACGGCGGGCATGCGGGCGCTGCCGTAGCGGTTGGTGCCGGCTTCGACGGGGACGCGGGCGAAGCGCTGGCGGGTGGAGGGCAGGCCGGTGGTGGCGCGGACCTCCAGCTCGGTCTCGTCGTCGGTGGCGAGGAGGAGGAAGGCGGAGTCGGCGTCGAGGAGGTCGCGGGCGCGCTCCACGGTGCGCTGGAGGAGCCCGTCGAGGTCGTCGGGTGCCGGGGAGCCGATGAAGATCTCGAAGGGGTCCGTGGGGCGGGTCTCGGCCAGGTGGCCGCCGTCCATGGGGGTCCGTACGGGGCTCTGCAGCAGGGCGCGCTCGTCGTCGTGCACCAGCAGGCAGACGATGGAGGGCTCGCCGTGGGCATCGCGGACCCGCAGGTGGGAGGCGTAGACCGGGATGACGCGGCCGTCGGCGCCGCGGATGCCGTAGCTGCCCTCCCAGCGGGACAGGCGCAGGGCCTCGGCGATGCCGGTGCCCGTGCCGGGGGTCTGCGGCCAGGCCGCGAGCTCGGCGAGCGGGCGGCCGACCGCCTTCGAGGCGAGGTGGCCGAAGATGATCTCGGCGTCCTCGTTCCAGGCGGAGACGATGCCGGCGGAGTCGATCTGCAGGACGGCGACGCGGACCCGGCTGTCGGTCAGGGGGAGGAGCTGGTCGGGGACGACGGGGCCCGCGGAGCGGGTACCGACCGGACGGTCCGGCATGTCGAGCCGGAACCAGACGTGCTTGTGCGCGGCCGTGTACTCGACGCCCCAGCGGGTGGCGAGGGCGGCGCAGAGCATGAGCCCGCGGCCGTTCTCCCGGTCGGGGTCCGCGTACGGGCGGTCGCCCGGGTGCTGGAGCGGGAGCTCGCGCTCCGGGTAGCGGTCGGCGACCTCGACCCGTACGCCGTCCTCGGTGCGCAGGCACAGGACTTCCGCGCGGGTCCCGGCGTGGACCACGGCGTTCGTGACGAGCTCGCTGGTGAGGACCACCGCGTCGTCGACGATGTCCGCGAAACCCCAGCCCTGGAGGGTGTCGCGGACGAATGCGCGGGCAGCAGCGACCGAACGCCCCTGTGGATCGAAACTGGCAGCCGCCCGTGCCGTGATCACAAGTCTCCTTCGACGCGGTGGACAACGGATGCCAGGTTACTTACCTTCGCGGTCGCCATGGTGCCGTCGTCCGGGAATCCACCCGCAGGGTGCGGACGGTGTGCGATGGTGCCGGAGTGTTATGGCCGGGTTCGGACGGGGTGAAACACTGGGCAGGCTTGAAGTCAGGTAGTTGATGGGCACGGCGTGAGTGGGCGCAGTCTGATGAACAAGATGCCCGGTGGAACAGCGGTCGACCCTTTCGGGAGGGACACGGTGGAGGCTGGCGCGGCGGTACGGCGTACGGGAACGCGCCCGAAGGGAGGACGCTCCCGGCGGGGCACGACGACGGAGGTCGACACCGCGGCCCTGAACAGGCTGCTCACGGCCCTGGTGTCGATGCGGGACGGTAACTTCCGCAAGCGCCTCACGGTGTCCGGCGACGGGGTGATGGCGGAGATCGCCGCCGTCTACAACGAGGTCGCCGACCGCAATCTCCACCTGACCGGGGAACTGTCCCGGGTGCGGCGGATGGTCGGCCGCGAGGGAAAGCTCAGCGAACGGCTGGAAACAGGTGCCTGTGAGGGCTCCTGGGCGGCCGCGATCGATGCCTCGAACCAGCTGGTGGACGATCTCGCCCGGCCGGTGTCCGAGGTGGGCCGGGTGCTGTCGGCGGTCGCGGAGGGTGATCTCGACCAGCGCATGGACCTGCGGACCCAGGCCGCGGAGGGTGCCGGGCACCCGCTGCGCGGGGAGTTCCTGAAGGTCGGGCGGACGGTCAACAACCTGGTCGACCAGCTCTCCGCGTTCACCGACGAGGTGACGCGGGTGGCGCTGGAGGTGGGCACCGAGGGCAAGCTCGGCGGCCAGGCGCAGGTACGCGGAATGTCGGGATCCTGGAAGGATCTGACCGACTCCGTCAACACGATGGCGTACCGGCTCACCGCCCAGGTGCGTGACATTGCTCTCGTGACGACGGCGGTGGCCAAGGGCGATCTGTCGCGCAAGGTCACGGTGCACGTGGCCGGCGAGATGCTGCAGCTGAAGAACACCGTCAACACGATGGTCGACCAGCTCTCCTCGTTCTCCTCCGAGGTGACCCGCGTGGCCCGCGAGGTGGGCACGGAGGGCGAGCTCGGCGGCCAGGCGAAGGTGCCCGGGGTCGCGGGCGTGTGGAAGGACCTCACGGACTCCGTCAACACGATGGCGGGCAACCTGACGGCCCAGGTGCGCGGCATCGCCCAGGTGACCACGGCGGTGGCCAACGGCGACCTGTCGCAGAAGGTCCGGGTCAGCGCGCGCGGCGAGGTCGCGCAGCTGGCCGAAACGATCAACCAGATGACCGAGACGCTACGGACCTTCGCGGACGAGGTCACGCGCGTGGCCAGCGAGGTCGGGGCCAAGGGCCTGCTCGGCGGGCAGGCGCAGGTGCCGGGCGCGGCCGGGACGTGGAAGGACCTCACCGACTCGGTGAACACGGTCTTCCGCAACCTCACCACGCAGGTGCGCGACATCGCGCAGGTGACGACGGCGGTGGCCAACGGCGACCTGTCGCAGAAGGTCACCGTGAACGTGGCCGGCGAGATGCTGGAGCTGAAGAACACCGTCAACACGATGGTGGACCAGCTCCAGTCCTTCGGTGCCGAAGTGACGCGCGTGGCCCGTGAGGTCGGCGTGGAGGGCGAGCTGGGCGGCCAGGCGCAGGTGCCGGGCGCGGCCGGAACGTGGAAGGACCTCACCGACTCGGTGAACACGGCCTTCCGCAACCTCACCGGGCAGGTCCGCAACATCGCCCAGGTGACGACGGCGGTGGCCAACGGCGACCTGTCGCAGAAGGTCACGGTCGACGTCTCCGGCGAGATGCTCCAGCTGAAGAACACCGTGAACACGATGGTGGACCAGCTGTCCTCCTTCGCCGACCAGGTCACGCGGATGGCGCGGGACGTGGGCACGGAGGGCCGGCTCGGCGGCCAGGCGCGGGTCGAGGGGGTGTCCGGCACCTGGAAGGAGCTCACCGACTCCGTCAACTTCATGGCCGGGAACCTGACCTCCCAGGTGCGCCAGATCGCCCAGGTGACCACGGCCGTGGCCCGCGGCGACCTCTCCCAGAAGATCGACGTGGACGCGCGCGGCGAGATCCTGGAGCTGAAGAACACCATCAACACGATGGTCGACCAGCTCTCGGCCTTCGCCGAGCAGGTGACCCGGGTGGCCCGGGACGTGGGTACGGAGGGCCGGCTCGGCGGTCAGGCGCAGGTGCCCGGCGTGGCCGGCGTATGGCGTGACCTGACGGACTCCGTGAACGGCATGGCCGGGAACCTGACGTCCCAGGTGCGCAACATCGCGCAGGTCGCCACCGCGGTGGCGCGCGGCGACCTGTCGCAGAAGATCGAGGTCGACGCCCGGGGTGAGATCCTGGAGCTGAAGAACACCCTCAACACGATGGTGGACCAGCTCTCGAACTTCGCGGAGCAGGTGACCCGGGTGGCCCGGGAGGTGGGTACCGAGGGCATCCTGGGCGGCCAGGCCGAGGTGAAGGGCGTCTCCGGCACCTGGAAGGACCTCACCCAGTCCGTCAACTTCATGGCGAACAACCTGACCTCGCAGGTGCGCAACATCGCCGAGGTGACCACGGCGGTCGCCATGGGCGACCTCTCCAAGAAGATCACCGTCGATGCCAAGGGCGAGATCCTGGAGCTCGTCACCACGGTCAACACGATGGTGGACCAGCTGTCGTCCTTCGCCGAGCAGGTGACGCGGGTGGCCCGCGAGGTGGGTACCGAGGGCATCCTCGGCGGCCAGGCCCGGGTGCGCGGGGTCACCGGCATCTGGAAGGACCTCAGCGACAACGTCAACACCATGGCCGGCAATCTGACCGCCCAGGTGCGCGGGATCGCGCAGGTCTCGACGGCGGTGGCCAACGGCGACCTGACCAAGACGGTCACCGTCGAGGCGCGCGGCGAGGTCGCGCAGCTCGCCGACACCGTCAACACCATGGTCAAGACCCTGTCCTCGTTCGCCGACGAGGTCACGCGCGTGGCCCGCGAGGTGGGTACGGAGGGCCGCCTCGGCGGCCAGGCGCACGTGCCCGGGGTCTCCGGTACCTGGAAGGACCTCACCGACTCGGTGAACTTCATGGCGTCCAACCTCACCGGCCAGGTGCGGCAGATCGCCATGGTCACGACCGCCATCGCCAAGGGCGACATGACCAAGAAGATCGACATCGACGCGCGCGGGGAGATCCTGGAGCTCAAGACCACGATCAACACGATGGTCGACCAGCTGTCGTCGTTCGCCGACCAGGTGACGCGGGTGGCCCGCGAGGTGGGCACCGAGGGCATCCTCGGCGGCCAGGCCCGGGTGCGGGACGTGGACGGCACCTGGCGGGACCTGACCGAGTCCGTGAACGAGATGGCCGGGAACCTCACCCGGCAGGTGCGTGCCATCGCGGCCGTGGCCACGGCGGTGACGCGGGGCGATCTCAACCTGAAGATCGACGTGGACGCGGCCGGCGAGATCCAGGTCCTCCAGGACAACCTCAACACGATGATCGCCAACCTGCGCGACACCACCTTGGCCAACAAGGAGCAGGACTGGCTCAAGGGCAACCTCGCCCGCATCTCCGCCCTGATGCAGGGCCGCCGCGAGCTCGACGACGTGGCCTCGCTGATCATGAGCGAGCTGACCCCGGTGGTCTCCGCGCAGCACGGGGCGTTCTTCCTGGTGCTGCCGACCGGGGGCACCACCGAGATCGGGACAGACGGGGGCGCGGACGGCTCGTACGAGCTGCGGATGCGCGGGAGTTACGCGTACGCCGGCGGGCAGATGCCCATCTCCTTCCGGCCGGGGGAGGGGCTCATCGGCATGGTCGCCGAGGAGAAGCGGATGGTGCTCATCGAGAACACCCCGCCCGGCTACCTGAAGATCTCCTCCGGGCTCGGCGAGGCCCCGCCCGCGCACGTGATCGTGCTGCCGGTGCTCTTCGAGGGGAAGGTGCTCGGCGTCATCGAGCTGGCCTCCTTCCAGCCCTTCACGCAGATCCAGAAGGACTTCCTCAGCCAGATTGCCGAGATGATCGGTACGAGCGTCAACACCATCTCCGTCAACTCCAAGACGGAGATGCTGCTCAAGCAGTCGCAGGAGATGACCGAGCAGCTGCGCGAGCGCTCCGACGAGCTGGAGAACCGGCAGAAGGCCCTCCAGGCCGCCAACGCCGAACTGGAGGAGAAGGCCGAGCTGCTGGCCCAGCAGAACCGGGACATCGAGGTGAAGAACACCGAGATCGAGGAGGCCCGGCAGGTCCTGGAGGAGCGTGCCGAGCAGCTCGCGGTCTCGATGCGGTACAAGAGCGAGTTCCTGGCGAACATGTCGCACGAGCTGCGGACCCCGCTCAACTCCCTGCTGATCCTGGCCAAGCTGCTCGCCGACAACGCGGACGAGAACCTCTCGCCCAAGCAGGTGGAGTTCGCCGAGACCATCCACGGAGCCGGCTCCGACCTGCTCCAGCTGATCAACGACATCCTCGACCTGTCGAAGGTCGAAGCCGGGAAGATGGACGTCTCCCCGACGCGGATCGCGCTGGTCCAGCTCGTCGATTACGTGGAGGCCACCTTCCGGCCGCTGACGGCGGAGAAGGGGCTCGACTTCTCGGTACGGGTCTCCCCGGAGCTCCCGGCGACCCTGCACACCGACGAGCAGCGGCTGCTCCAGGTGCTGCGCAACCTGCTGTCGAACGCGGTGAAGTTCACCGACACCGGGGCGGTGGAGCTGGTGATCCGGCCCGCCGGGGCCGATGTGCCCATCGCGATCCGCGAGCAGCTCCTGGAGGCCGGTTCGCTGCGGGAGGCCGACGCCGACCTGATCGCCTTCTCGGTGACCGACACCGGGATCGGGATCGCCGCGAGCAAGATGCTGGTGATCTTCGAGGCGTTCAAGCAGGCCGACGGGACCACCAGCCGCAAGTACGGCGGCACCGGCCTCGGGCTGTCCATCAGCCGGGAGATCGCCCGGCTGCTGGGCGGGGAGATCCACGCGGCGAGCGAGCCGGGCCGCGGGTCCACCTTCACCCTGTACCTGCCGCTGCACCCGAGCGAGCTGCCCCCGCAGGGGTACGCGCCGCCGACGCCCGGCGGGGCGCGCGGGGAGCTGTACCGCCGCCCGGCCGCCGAGGAGGCGCGGCCCGAGCTGCCGGCGGCGCCGGTGGCGCAGGGCCCCGTGGCGTCCGGGGGGCCGACGGCGCCGCCGCGGGCCGGGGAGCCGGCCGGGCAGGGCTCGTCGGCGCTGTTCCGGCGGCGGCGCAAGGCGATGGCCGAGCCGCCGCTGCGGGCGGAGGTGCCCGGACAGGGCGAGGCGGAGGCGTGGGCCGTCGACGAGCCGCTGCCCCAGGCGCCGCGGACGTACGACTTCCACGGCGAGCGGGTGCTGATCGTGGACGACGACGTGCGCAACGTGTTCGCGCTGACCAGCGTGCTGGAACAGCACGGCCTGGCCGTGCTGTACGCGGAGAACGGCCGGGAGGGCATCGAGGTCCTGGAGCAGCACGACGACGTGGCGCTCGTGCTGATGGACATCATGATGCCGGAGATGGACGGGTACGCGACGACCTCGGCGATCCGGCGGATGCCCCAGTTCGAGGGGCTGCCGATCATCGCGCTGACGGCGAAGGCCATGAAGGGGGACCGGGAGAAGGCGATCGAGTCCGGTGCCTCGGACTACGTGACCAAGCCGGTCGAGCCCGACTACCTGCTGTCGGTCATGGAAGGGCACATGCGCGGGGCCGGAGCGTGACCGGCCGGGCGGAGGGCGATTCCCGGGGGACCCCGGGGGGACCCCGGGGGGAACCTTCCGCCCGTCCGGCACGTTTCCGCTTCGTGCGCTGTGACATCTTGGTGACAGGGTGTGGCGATCTCGGGACTGGGGCTACGATGACCGGCACAAGGACGGACGGCGCAAGGATGCCGTCCTCTGGGGCGGGGCCCGGCGCACAGGCCGGAGCCTGGAGCCGGGGAGGCCCCATGCCGGGGCGAGGAGGACAGGGCATGGTGCAGAAGGCCAAGATCCTCCTGGTCGACGACCGGCCGGAGAATCTGCTGGCGCTGGAGGCCATCCTCTCCGCGCTCGATCAGACACTGGTCCGGGCGTCGTCGGGGGAGGAAGCGCTCAAGGCGCTGCTGACGGACGATTTCGCGGTGATCCTGCTCGATGTGCAGATGCCGGGCATGGACGGATTCGAGACGGCCGCGCACATCAAGCGGCGGGAACGGACCCGGGACATCCCGATCATCTTCCTGACGGCGATCAACCACGGTCCGCACCACACCTTCCGCGGGTACGCGGCGGGCGCGGTGGACTACATCTCCAAGCCCTTCGACCCGTGGGTGCTGCGGGCCAAGGTCTCGGTGTTCGTCGAGCTGTATACGAAGAACTGCCAACTGCGCGAGCAGGCGGCGCTGCTGAGGCTCCAGCTCGAGGGCGGCGGCTCCAACGGCGCGGTGGACGGCTCGAAGGAGACGGCCGGCCTGCTGGCCGAGCTCTCCGCGCGGCTCGCCGCGGTGGAGGAGCAGGCGGAGGCGCTGACCAAGCAGCTCGGCGAGGAAGCGGCCGATCCCTCGGTGGTGGCCACCGCGGCCCACCTGGAGCGCAAGCTCACCGGGCTGCGGCGGGCGCTCGACGCGCTGGAGCCGGGGACCGGCGGCGGGGCGGCCGTACTGCCGGCTCAGGGCTGAGGTCCGCGGAGGCCGTCGGCGGCCTGCTCGCAGGTCGTTCGCGGCTCGGGAGGGCCGCGTGCGGGCCCGGCTGGCGGGGCGTCAGGTCTGGCGCAGCGTCAGATCGGGCCGCCGGTACGGGCCGAGGGCGCGGGTGTCCGTCAGCCGGGACGCGGAACGACACGAACGGGTGAAGGGGTGGGCACGCGTGTCCACCGGCGCGCGCACCGGTAACCTCGGGCGCATGGCCTCAAGTACGTCCGGTAAGGGTTCCCAGAGCACGGCGGGCACCGCGAAGGGCCGCACCGGCCGTACGACGGCGCCGGCGAAGAAGGCTGCCCCAGCGCGCAAGCCGCCCGCGAAGAAGGCGGCCGCCGCGGCCAGGCGCGGCCCCGTCAGGAAGGTCGCGCCCAAGCCCGCGCCGTCCCCCACCGGGGGAGTGCTGCGGCTGGTGCGCGCCTTCTGGCTCGGCATCGCGCACGCCGTCGGCGCGATCTTCCGCGGGATCGGCCAGGGGGCGAAGAACCTCGACCCGGCCCACCGCAAGGACGGCCTCGCCCTGCTGCTGCTCGCGCTCGCGCTGATCGTCGCCGCCGGGACCTGGTCGAACCTGAGCGGGCCCGTCGGGGACCTGGTGACCATGCTGGTCACCGGCGCCTTCGGCCGGCTCGATCTGCTCGTGCCGGTCCTGCTCGGCGTCATGGCGGTACGTTTCATCCGCCATCCCGAACAGGCCGACGCCAACGGCCGCATCGGCATCGGGCTCTCCGCGCTCGTCATCGGAGTCCTGGGGCTCGTGCACATCGCCTGCGGAGCCCCCGGGCGCGACGAGGGCACCACCGCCATGCAGAACGCCGGCGGGCTGATCGGCTGGGGCGCCTCGAAGCCGCTGATCTTCACGATGGGCGCGCCGCTGGCCGTGCCGATGCTGGTGCTGCTCACCGTCTTCGGGCTGCTGGTGGTCACCGCCACCCCCGTCAACGCGATCCCGCAGCGGCTGCGGAGCGCGGGGATCCGGCTCGGGGTCATCGCTCCGAACGAACACGACGCCGAGTACGCCGATTACGCGGACCCCTCGGGCGCCGCCTCGGCCGCGGCCGACCGGCACGATGCCGAGCAGTGGCGGGCCCGCTCCGGGGCCGGGGGCCCGGCGGACCCGGTCCAGTCCGCCGAGGAGGAGGCGCTCGCCCGGCGGCGGCGCCCCCGGCGGGCCGCGGGCCGGCCGGCCATGGACCGTGGGATGGACGCCGTCGACGTGGCCGCGGCGGCCGCCGCCGCACTGGACGGGGTGGTCTACGGCGGGATGCCGCCCTCCCCGCTGGTCGCCGACCTCACGCAGGGCATCTCGGCGGAGCGCGAAGGCCGCGAAGGTTCGGAGATCACCGCTCCGGTTCCCCCGGCCCGGGAGGAGGGGCCCGCGCGCGAGGAGAAGGGCGCCCGCGAGGCCGTTCGTGAGGAGAGGGCCGCCGATGCGGCGGCTCCGCCGCACGACAGCACCGCGGCGGCCTCCGGGACGCTGTCCGTTCCCGACCTGACCAAGACCCCGCCGCCGGCCCAGGCGCTGCCGCCCCGCGCCGAGCAGCTCCAGCTGCGCGGGGACATCACGTACTCCCTGCCCTCGCTGGACCTGCTGGAGAAGGGCGGGCCGGGCAAGACCCGCAGCGCCGCGAACGACGCGGTCGTGGCCTCGCTGAC
Organism: Streptomyces sp. NPDC002104; assembly: GCF_053593795.1. Taxonomy (NCBI): domain Bacteria; kingdom Bacillati; phylum Actinomycetota; class Actinomycetes; order Kitasatosporales; family Streptomycetaceae; genus Streptomyces; species Streptomyces sp. NPDC002104. The sequence continues at coordinate 11,512 of NZ_JBSFDF010000056.1, forward strand.
GAACGTGTTCATGGAGTTCAAGGTCGACGCCAAGGTCACCGGCTTCACCCGGGGCCCGACGGTGACCCGCTACGAGGTGGAGCTGGGCCCGGCCGTGAAGGTCGAGCGGATCACGGCGCTGGCGAAGAACATCGCCTACGCCGTGGCCTCGCCCGACGTGCGCATCATCAGCCCGATCCCGGGCAAGTCGGCGGTCGGCATCGAGATCCCGAACACCGACCGCGAGATGGTCAACCTGGGGGACGTGCTGCGGCTGGCGGACGCCGCCGAGGACGACCACCCGATGCTGGTGGCGCTCGGCAAGGACGTCGAGGGCGGCTACGTCATGGCCAACCTGGCGAAGATGCCGCACGTCCTGGTCGCCGGAGCCACCGGTTCCGGAAAGTCCTCCTGCATCAACTGCCTGATCACCTCGGTGATGGTGCGGGCCACCCCGGAGGACGTCCGGATGGTGCTCGTGGACCCCAAGCGCGTCGAGCTGACGGCGTACGAGGGCATCCCGCACCTGATCACGCCGATCATCACCAACCCCAAGCGGGCCGCCGAGGCGCTCCAGTGGGTCGTGCGCGAGATGGACCTGCGCTACGACGACCTGGCGGCCTTCGGGTACCGGCACATCGACGACTTCAACCAGGCGATCCGCGACGGCAAGATCAAACTGCCGCCGGGCAGCGAGCGGGAGCTCAGCCCCTACCCGTACCTGCTGGTGATCGTCGACGAGCTCGCCGACCTGATGATGGTGGCCCCGCGCGACGTGGAGGACTCGATCGTCCGCATCACCCAGCTGGCCCGCGCGGCCGGCATCCACCTGGTGCTCGCGACCCAGCGGCCCTCGGTGGACGTGGTGACCGGTCTGATCAAGGCGAACGTGCCCTCGCGGCTGGCCTTCGCCACCTCCTCGCTCGCCGACAGCCGCGTCATCCTCGACCAGCCGGGTGCGGAGAAGCTCATCGGCAAGGGCGACGGACTGTTCCTCCCGATGGGCGCGAACAAGCCGGTGCGCCTCCAGGGCGCCTTCGTCACCGAGGACGAGATCGCCGGGATCGTGCAGCACTGCAAGGACCAGATGGCGCCGGTCTTCCGCAACGACGTCACGGTCGGGCAGAAGCAGAAGAAGGAGATCGACGAGGAGATCGGCGACGACCTGGACCTGCTGTGCCAGGCGGCCGAGCTGGTCGTGTCCACGCAGTTCGGATCCACCTCGATGCTCCAGCGCAAGCTGCGGGTCGGGTTCGCGAAGGCCGGGCGGCTGATGGACCTGATGGAGTCGCGGGGCATCGTCGGACCGAGCGAGGGATCGAAGGCGCGCGACGTGCTGCTGAAGGCCGACGAGCTGGACGGCGTGCTCGCGGTGATCCGCGGGGAGACTCCCGAGTAACGGGCAAAGGATCGGGGGCAACCGTTTCCCCCGCTCGCGTGTCTAGTTGAGGGAGGTGGCGGTCCGTTCCGGGTCGCCGCACCGGGCGGGAGCCCCCTGGCCATTCGTATGGCGTAGGGAGGCGCCCCTCCGGTTGCTCCACCCTTTCGTCACCCCCCTAGACTGGACTTCCAGCAGGTGGCTACACGCTCGAAAGGCGCCCTCGTGTCCATCGGCAACGCCAAATCCCCCGAAGATGAACGGCCTTCGACCGACGACCGGTCCGAGGACCGCCTCGTCGAACGTTCCGTCGAAGAGCCGTCGATCGGGACGGCCCTCAAGAAGGCCCGGATCGCCGCCGGGCTGACTGTCGACGAGGTCAGTTCCACCACCCGCGTGCGCATTCCGATCGTGCACGCCATCGAATCCGACGATTTCACGCGCTGCGGCGGCGATGTCTATGCCCGCGGCCACATCCGTACGCTCGCCCGTGCCGTAGGGCTCGATCCGGAACCCCTGATCGAGTCGTACGACGCGGCCCACGGCGGCCGGCCGGCACCCACCCCCGCCGCGCCGATGTTCGAAGCCGAGCGGATCCGCCCCGAACGGCAGCGGCCCAACTGGACCGCGGCCATGGTCGCCGCCATCGTCGCCGTGATCGGCTTCGTCGGCTTCACGGCCTTCGGCGGCGCCGACGAGAAGGCCAAGCGGCCGGTGGCGGAAGGTTCCGCCGCGCCGAAGCCCGCACCCACCCCGAACGCGGCCAAGTCCTCGGTCCAGGCACCGCCGGCGCCCACGTCTCCCAAGCCGGAGCCTTCGGACAGTGCCATCGCCGCCGCGCCCAAGGACCTCGTCACGGTCGTCCTGACGGCCAACGACGGCGAGAGCTGGATCTCGGCCAAGGACCACAGTGGCCGGCTCCTCTTCGACGGCACCCTCCAGCAGGGTCAGTCGAAGACGTTCACGGACAAGGAGTCCATCGACCTGGTGCTCGGCGACGCCGGGGTCGTGAAGCTCTTCGTGAACGGCAAGGAGATCAAGGACGAGTTCCAGCCCGGACAGGTGGAACGTCTCACATACACCAAGGACGACCCGCGTCAGGGCCAGGCCCAGGCGGGCTGACCGGCAGGCCTGACCAGCAGGGAATAGAACGTTCCGGATCCCCGGGGTGGCGCGCCGCACCCCGGGGATCCTGCCGTCCGGGACGGGAGGCGGGGGCCGGTGCCGGGACGAAGTAGTCTTGAGCCCATGCCCGAACGCCGTACCGTCGCCCTTGTCACTCTTGGCTGCGCCCGTAACGAGGTGGACTCGGAGGAGCTCGCAGGCCGCTTGGCGGCGGATGGCTGGGAGCTCGTCGAGGACGCCGCCGATGCGGACGTAGCCGTCGTCAACACCTGCGGCTTCGTCGAAGCCGCCAAGAAGGACTCCGTAGACGCCCTGCTGGAGGCCAACGATCTCAAGGATCACGGCCGCACGCAGGCCGTCGTAGCCGTCGGCTGTATGGCCGAGCGCTACGGCAAGGAACTTGCCGAAGCGCTCCCCGAGGCCGACGGCGTGCTCGGCTTCGACGACTACGCCGACATCTCCGACCGCCTCCAGACCATCCTCAACGGCGGCATCCACGCCTCGCACACCCCGCGCGACCGGCGCAAGCTGCTGCCGATCAGCCCGGCCCAGCGCCAGGACGCCGACGTGGCCCTGCCCGGGCACGCGCAGTCGACGCCCGCCGAGGAGCCGGCAGCCGCCCCCGCGGACCTGCCGGAGGGCGTCGCGCCCGCCTCCGGGCCGCGCGCCCCGCTGCGCCGCCGCCTGGACAAGAGCCCCGTCGCCTCCGTGAAGCTGGCCTCCGGCTGCGACCGGCGCTGCTCCTTCTGCGCCATCCCCTCCTTCCGCGGCTCCTTCATCTCCCGCCGCCCCAGCGACGTGCTGGGCGAGACGCGCTGGCTCGCCGAGCAGGGCGTCAAGGAGATCATGCTGGTCTCCGAGAACAACACCTCGTACGGCAAGGACCTGGGCGACATCCGCCTGCTGGAGACCCTGCTGCCCGAGCTGGCCGAGGTGGACGGCATCGAGCGCGTCCGCGTCAGCTACCTCCAGCCCGCCGAGATGCGGCCCGGCCTGATCGACGTCCTCACCTCGACTCCCAAGGTCGCCCCGTACTTCGACCTCTCCTTCCAGCACTCGGCCCCCGACGTGCTGCGCTCCATGCGCCGCTTCGGTGACACCGACCGGTTCCTGGAGCTGCTCGACACCATCCGCTCCAAGGCCCCGACGGCCGGCGTCCGGTCCAACTTCATCGTCGGCTTCCCCGGCGAGAAGGAATCGGACTTCGCCGAGCTGGAGCGCTTCCTCACCCACGCGCGGCTCGACGCCATCGGCGTCTTCGGCTACTCCGACGAGGACGGCACCGAGGCCGCCACGTACGAGAACAAGCTGGACGCCGACACCGTCGCCGAGCGCCTCGCCCACATGCAGCGCCTCGCCGAGGAGCTCACCTCGCAGCGCGCGGAGGAGCGGATCGGGGAGACGCTGGAGGTGCTCGTCGAGACGGTCGTCCCGATCGACGAGGCGGAGGACGGCGAGGGAGCCTACGGGCGCGCCGCCCACCAGGCGCCCGAGACCGACGGCCAGGTCGTCTTCACGGACGGCGCGGGCCTGGTACCGGGGCGCATCGTCACCGCGAAGGTGGTCGGCACCCTGGGCGTGGACCTGGTGGCGGAGCCCCTGGGTGTGGATCTTGAGGAGGCGGCCGGATGACCGGAGCCCCGGCATCTGCGGCGGGCGGGACCGGCCGCCGGCCCGCGCCCGGCGCGAAGCTGGGCGCCGCGGCGGTCAATCAGGCCAGTCTGTGGAACATCGCCAACATCCTGACGATGATCCGGCTGGTCCTGGTGCCGGGATTCGTGATGCTGCTGCTCGCCGACGGGGGCTACGACCCCGTCTGGCGGGCCCTCGCGTGGGCGGCGTTCGCCGTCGCCATGATCACCGACATCTTCGACGGGCATCTGGCCCGCACGTACAACCTGGTCACCGACTTCGGCAAGATCGCCGACCCCATCGCCGACAAGGCGATCATGGGGTCGGCATTGGTGTGTCTGTCCTGGCTCGGGGACCTGCCCTGGTGGGTCACCGGGGTGATCCTCGGGCGGGAACTCGGGATCACGCTCATGCGTTTCTGGGTCATCAGGTACGGAGTGATTCCGGCGAGCCGGGGCGGGAAGCTGAAGACCCTGACCCAGGGCGTGGCGGTGGGCATGTACGTGCTCGCGCTGACCGGGCCGCTGGCGACGCTGCGGTTCTGGGCGATGGCCGCCGCCGTCGTCCTCACCGTCGTGACCGGCCTGGACTACATCCGCCAGGCCGTCGTGCTGCGGCGCAAGGGGCTCGCCGCGGAGCGTGCCGCGCGGTGAACCTGCCGGGGCGTGACGCGGTACTGCAAGAGGGGCGTGGCGCGGTGCTGCAAGAGACGGGCGGTTCTCCGGTGGCCGGTGAAGCGGTGCGGAATGGAGCCGGGGCCGTCGCCGACACCCGGGCGGTCGCGGCCGATGTGCTGCGACTCCTCGCGGAGAGTAACGGTACGGTTGCGGTTGCGGAGTCACTGACCGGCGGCATGGTCGCCGCGGAGCTCACGGCCGTCCCCGGCGCCTCCAAGTCCTTCCGCGGGTCCGTCACCGCGTACGCGACCGAGCTGAAGCACCGGGTGCTGGGCGTGGACGCCGGGCTGCTGGAGGCCGAAGGCGCGGTGAACCCGCAGGTCGCGGAGGAGATGGCGGCCGGAGTGCGGCGCGTGCTCGGCGCTTCCTGGGGCATCTCGACCACCGGAGTGGCCGGTCCCGAGCCGCAGGACGGGCAGCCGGTGGGCACGGTTTTCATCGCCGTGGCGGGTCCCGGGGGCAGGAAAACGGCCCGGCTGCGGTTGAAAGGCTCCCGTGAGGAAATTCGTAGGGAGAGTGCACGGACAGTGCTCGAGCTGCTCGCGAGCGAACTCCGCGAGAATCTGCGGGGGCAGGATACGGAACAGGACGGGGGGATTTGATGTTTGCAGCCCTGAGTGAACACGACATCGCTCCCCGCACGGCCGCCGCGCGAGGCGGTACGGTGGGGCGTGAAGGTTACGGCTACACGGTCAGAGGAGGGAGCCACCGATGATTCTGCTCCGTCGCCTGCTGGGTGACGTGCTGCGTCGGCAGCGCCAGCGCCAGGGCCGTACTCTGCGCGAAGTCTCCTCGTCCGCCCGAGTTTCGCTCGGCTATCTCTCCGAGGTGGAGCGGGGGCAGAAGGAGGCATCTTCCGAGCTGCTCTCCGCGATCTGCGACGCGCTTGACGTACGGATGTCAGAGCTGATGCGGGAAGTCAGCGACGAGCTTTCGCTCGCCGAGCTGGCCCAGTCCGCCGCGGCGAGCGAACCGGTGTCCGCGCCGGTCCGCCCGATGCTCAATTCGGTATCCGTGGCCTCGGTCACGGGTGGCCCGGAACGGGTGACCATCAAGGCGCCCGTGGAAGCGGTGAATGTCGTAGCCGCGTGATGCGTGCGCGCGTGTGCGTGCGCGTGCGTGTCTGCTGAGCGTATGAGTGTGGCCGGAGCCCCGGCCGGTGCCCTTGGGTGCCGGGCGGGGCTCTTTGCCGTTCCGGGGGTGTGGGTGCCCCCGGTGTCCCTGGTGCCGGTCGGTGCCGGTCGGTGCCGGTGCGACGGGGGTGCGGGTGCGGGCGGGGTGCGGGAGGATGGGCCCGTTCGGGTCTCCGGCCCCTGGAGGTGGCCGTGCGGCGGTTGCTGGGTATACCCGTGGGTCTGGCGCTCGCCCTGTCCGTGGGCGTCCTGTGGTGGTGGGCCGTGCTGCGGCTCGTGCTGGCGCCGGCCGAGGCCGGGCCGGTGGAGGGTGCGGTCGCCGTCGGAGGCTGGGGGCTGGGGCTGCTGCCGGTGCACTGTGTGCCGGGTCCGGTGGGTGGCCGTCGCCGCCGGGGGACGGCGGGGGGCGTACGGGGTGACGGGGGCGGAGCCGCGGGTGGCGGCGGTGTCGCGGGTGAGGGCGTGCGTGCGCGTGAGGGCGGGGAGTGGGCTGCTGCCGGGTCGGTGGGGGGCGGGGAGCCGGGTGCGGGGGCTTCGGGGCGCGGCGAGCCGGGGGCCGGGTGATCGGGCTCCGCTGAGCGGGTCGGGGTGAATCCGGGTCGGGGCCAGGGCCAGGGCCAGGGGTCGAGGTCGGGGTGATCGGGGTCGGGGCCGGGTGGTCTGGGTCGGGGTGGCGGGTCGGAGTAGTCGGGATTGCGGTGGCCTGGGCCGGGGTGGTCGGGGCCGGGGTGGCCCGGGTCGGGTGGGTGGTTACCAGGGCATGGAGACTCCACCGTTCGGGCGAAGGATCTGGCCCGTCATGAAGGACGAGGCGTCCGAGGCGAGGTAGAGCACCGCCTGGGCTATGTCCTCGGGCTCGCCCACGCGGCGCAGCGGGGCCATGCGCGTCATCATCGCCTCGGTCTGCTCCTGGACCTCGGGACTGTGCCGGCCGGTCATCGGGGTGCGGATCCAGCCCGGCGCGACGGCGTTGACGCGGATGCCGTGCGGGCCGGCCTCGGTGGCGAGGGTCTTGGTCAGCTGGACGACGGCCGCCTTGGCGGCGCTGTAGCAGAGCAGGCCGGGCTGGGCGGCGTCCACGGCGCCGGAGGCCATGGTGATGATCGAACCGGGCCGGCCGGCCGCGATCATGGCGCGGGCCGCCTCCTGGCAGGTGCGCAGCACCCCCTTGAAGTTGATGTCCAGGATCCGGTCGAGGTCCTCGTCGGAGGTCTCCAGGACGCTGCTGCTGTGCATGATCCCGGCGATCGCGGCGGTGATGTCGAGCGGGCCGGCCTGGGCGATCGCCGCCTTGATCGCGGCGCGGTCGGTGACGTCGAGGGGGTGGGCGGTGGCCCGGCCGCCGGCCTTGGTGATGAGTTCGACGGTCTCCTCGAGGCCCTGGGGGTCGCGGTCCGCGCAGTGCACGGCGGCTCCGGACTCGGCGAGGAGCACGGCGGTGGCCCGGCCGATGCCGCTGGCGGCGCCGGTGATCAGAGCGGTGCGGCCGGTGAGTTCGTACGCGCTGGGTGTAGGCATGCGGGGACGGTACGACTGCATCTGACGGGGCGTCAACTAAGGCGTCGGGCCGGATTGGCAACGGGGGCACCAGTAGGTGGGACGGTCGTCCTGGGCGGCCTCGCGGACGCGGGTGCCGCAGCGCAGGCAGGGGCGGGGGGCGCGGCCGTAGACGAACAGCTCCTGGCCGCGGCGGCTGCTGCCCGTGGTGTTGCGGTGACGGGTCTTGTTCGCGTCGAGGAGCCGGTGTGCGGCGGCGGCGATACGGGGGAGGGTGGTGGGCGGCAGATCGCCCACCAGGGTCCAGGGGGTGACCTGGGCGAGGAAGCAGAGCTCGGCCTTGTAGATGTTGCCGATGCCGGCCAGGTTGCGCTGGTCGAGGAGGGCCTCGCCGAGGGGGCGGGCGGGGGTGGCGAGGAGGTTCGCGGCGGCGACGGCCTCGTCCCAGTCGGGACCGAGCAGGTCGGGGCCGAGGTGGCCGACGGCGCGGTGTTCGTCGGCGGTGCGGAGCAGTTCGACGACGGGGAGGCGGTAGCCGAAGGCGGTGTGGTCGGTGGTGGCGAGGATGACGCGGATCTCGTGGTCGGGGCCGGGTGGGTGGGGTGGGCGGGGTGGGCGGGGTGGGGTGCGGGGGGTGGTGGCTCCGGTGGTGGGGACGATGCGCCAGGTTCCGTCCATGCGGAGGTGGGTGTGGAGGGTGAGGAGGGGGTGGGGGGTGGGTCTTGGGCGGGTGCCGGTGCCGGTGCCGGGGTCTGTGGCCGCGGTGGGGTCCGTGCCCGTGGTGGGTCCTGGTCCGGTGCCGGGTGCCGGGGGGCCGAAGCGGATGAGGAGGTGCTTGCCCCGGGGGACGACTTCCAGGGTGGTGAAGCCGGTGAGGTCGGCGGTCGCGAAGCGGGGGACGCGGAGGTCGGAGCGGGTGAGCTCCTTGCCCGCGAGGGCTTCGCGGAGGCGGGCCGCGGCGCGATAGACGGAGTCTCCTTCGGGCATGGGTACATTCTCCTGCGGAGTCGGGCTGGTGGGTGTGCGGCCGGGCTGCGCCGCTGCGCGGTGTCTACTCCCCGCCCCGCCCTTCCCCCGTTCCCCGGGGCTCCGCCCCGGACCCCGTTTCCGGGGGCTGCGCCCCGGGCCTGTTCCTTGGGGCTGCGCCCCGGAACCTGCTTCCGGGGGCTGCGTCCCGGGCCTGTTCCTTGGGGCTGCGCCCCGGAACCTGTTTCCGGGGGCTGCGTCCCGGGCCTGTTCCTTGGGGCTGCGCCCCGGAACCTGTTTCCGGGGGCTGCGCCCCGGGCCCGTTCCTTGCGGGGTGCGCCCCGGAACCTGTTTCCGGGGGCTGCGCCCCGGGCCCGTTCCTTGCGGGGTGCGCCCCGGGACCTGCTTCTGGGGGCTGCGCCCCGGGCCC
>NZ_JBSFDF010000056.1:20428-51590 GCF_053593795.1 Streptomyces sp. NPDC002104
GTTCCTTGCGGGGTGCGCCCCGGGCCCTGCTTCTGGGGGCTGCGTCCTGGGCCCGTTCCTCGGGGCTGCGCCGCGGACGCTGTTTCCTGGGGTTTGATTCCTGGGCCCTGTTTCCGGGGGGCTGCCTCGGGCCCGTTACTTGGGGGTGCGCCTCGGCCTGTTTCTGGGGGCTGCGTCCTGGGTCTGTTTCTTGGGGCTGCCCTCGGGCCGTGTTTCCGGGGGGTGCGCCCCAGGCCCGTTCCGGGAGGTGTGGCCCGGTCCTGTTCCTTGGGGCTGCGCGGCGGATGCTGATTCCGGGGGGTGCGCCCCGGACGGCTGGGTGGGGTTCTGTTTGGTGGGGCGGGGTGATCTCACTGATGGGACAGGGGGCGGTGTTGAGTGTGGCCCGTGGGGCCGGATCGGTGGCTTGTTCCGGCGATGGTGGCGAAACGGCACCTAGCACCGGGTCTTCAGACGGCTCCCGTTCCTGGCCCCGAGATCGTGGACCAACGAGGTTCTGGCAGGGTCGGACGACCATGTTCATGGTGGTGACGGGCGGGCAGCGCGGCTGCTCTCCGGCGTTCTCGTCGCATCGGGCCGGGCCGGCCGTCCGGATCGGGGGCTTGCTGGGACGGCGTACGTCTCCCGCAAGAACCGCGTTCGACTGCGTCGCCGAGGGATTTGCTGCGGCATCCCGGGCAGGGCCGACCCGGCGCGTCACTACCGTGAGCGTCATGGGGACGAGTGGGGGGTCCTCCGCCTCACGCCTCAGGAAGTACCGCGGCCTCGCTGCGAGCCCTTGTAGTGGCCGGCGGCGAACGGCTGTGGTCAGTGCTCCTCGGCGGCATTGAGGAGAATCCGCGCCAGCTCGCGCGGCTGGGAGAACATCGGCCAGTGGCCGGTGTCCATCGTGGCCAGCCGCCAGTGCTCGCTGTTCAGCAGCTCGGCGACATCTTCGTCGGGCTCGGCGTCGTGCGGCTCGGCCCCTGGCATCACGCACAGGATGTATGTCGCCGGAAGTTCGCCGAGCGGCCCCGCCAGCACGGCGGGCTCGGTCAGCGTGGCGCCCGGGTGAGGTGTCGAGCCGCGCACGAGGCGCGCGATCTGCTCATCGGTGAGACCTTCGCCGTCGTAATGAGCAGCCGGCGCGAGCGGCCAGAACCCTCCGTTCTCGGCGATCGACGCCTCCACCGCCGCCCCGCCGTCCGGCCAGGCGGAGACGAACGACTCGCCGTCAGTGGGGACGCTTGAGTCGACGAATACCACGCGAGCCAGTCGGTCACCGATCCGCTCCGCGGCCTGACCGACCGGGATGCCCGAGTAGCTGTGATCCACCAGGACCACGTCCCGCAGATCCTGGAGTTCCACTTCGGCGACGATGTCCTGGACGTGAGTCGCTTGCCCGGCCGGTACACCGCGCTTGTCCGCAAGGCCCGACAGCGTCAGCGGATGGACGCCGTGGCCGGCCGCACGCAGATGTGGCACCACCTCGCCCCACGCCCACGCCCCGAGCCGCGCACCTGCAACCAGCACGAAATTCGCCATGCCCGCACCGTAGCCGGGCAGCCACCTAGCCGGGCAGCCACCCCCTAGGTGCGCAGGCGGAGGCCCTGGGGGGTGGCGTGGAAGCCTGTGGCCTCTGTGGGCGGGGCGTAGGGGGACGTGAGGGAGGGGGCGGCGTTGATGCGTTCCACCGTGAGGGTGGGGAGGGTGCCCTTGCGGGACGCCGCGGTGAGGGCCGTCAGGGCGGCGGTGAGGCGGGGGTCGTCGGGGGCGGGCCAGGCGAGGAGGGTTTTGCCGCCGCGCTCCAGGTAGAGGGTGAGTTCGCCGTCGACCAGGACGACGAGGGAGCCGGCCTTGCGGCCCGGCTTGTGGGTGGCTCCGGTGGGGGGCTCCGGCCAGGGAAGGGCCGCGCCGTAGGCGTTCGCCGGGTCGGCGGCGGCGAGGACCACCGCCGCCAGAGGGGGCGGGGTGCGCTCGGCCGCGCGGAGGCGGTCGACCGCGCCGTCCATGGCGAACTGGGCCGCGCCCAGGCCTTCGACCACGTAGCCCCTGCGGGCCTGGCCGCTGTCCTCGAAGGCGGACAGGACGCGGTAGACCGCGCTGAATCCGCCTTCCACGCCTTCCGCGGCCACCGCGCCCCGGGTCACCACCCCGTGCCGGTCGAGCAGGGTGCGGGCCAGGGCGTGCGCGCGGTGGGTCGGGTCCGGGGCGTGGACCGGGAGCAGGGCCCAGCGGCCCGACACCGTGGGCGGGCCCGTACGGGAGGCAGGGGTGGTCAGGGTGCCGTAGCGGCCGCGGGGGATCGTACGGCGGGCGCGGTGGGCGGTGGCGCCCGCCGTACGGCCCGAGCCGAGGAGGGAGCGCAGGGGGGCCAGGGTGTCGTTGGTCAGGCGGCCCGACCACGCCAGGTCCCAGACGGCGGAGGAGAGGTCCGCGTCCGAGGCGTCCGGGTGCAGGGCGCGGGCCCGGTCCGTGAGCTGGCGGAAGAACAGGCCGTACCCGCCGGAGAGGGCGGAGAGGACCGCCTCGTGGAGCGGTCCGAGCTCCAGGGGGTGGGGCGGCGGGAGGAGGAGGGGGGCCGCTTCCGCCAGGTAGAGGGAGACCCAGCCGTCCTTGCCCGGCAGGGCGCCCGCGCCGGCCCAGACGACCTCGCCGGTGGTGGTGAGCTCGTCCAGGAGGGCGGGGGAGTAGTCCGCCACGCGGGAGGGGAGGATCAGCCGTTCGAGGGCGGAGGCGGGCACCGCGGCGCCCTGGAGCTGTTCGATCGCGCGGGCCAGGCCGTCGATGCCGCGCAGGGCTCCGCCCAGGTGCTGCCACTGGGGGAGGAAGGTGGCGAGGGAGGCGGGAGGCACCGGCTCCAGTTCCTGGCGCAGGGCGGCCAGGGAGCGGCGCCGCAGCCGGCGCAGCACGGTGGCGTCGCACCATTCCTGGCCGATGCCGGCGGGGTGGAACTCGCCCTGGACCACCCGCCCGGCCGCCGCGAGCCGGTGCAGCGCGCCGTCCGTGACGGCCGTGCCCAGCCCGAAGCGGGCCGCCGCGGTGACGGTGGTGAAGGGGCCGTGGGTGCGGGCGTACCGGGCCAGGAGATCGCCGAGCGGGTCCTTCACCGGCTCGGTGAACGCCTCCGGGACGCCCACGGGGAGCGCCGTGCCCAGCGCGTCGCGCAGCCGGCCGGCGTCCTCGATGGCCGCCCAGTGGTCCTCGCCGCCGATCCGGACCCGGATCGCCCGCCGGGAGGCGGCGAGGGAAGGGGCCCACTCGGGCTCCGCGCCGCGCTCCGCCAGTTCCGCCGGGGTGAGCGGGCCCAGCAGGCGCAGCAGGTCGGCCACCGATTCGGCGTCCTTGGCCCGCCGGTCCTCCGTCAGCCACTGGAGCTCCCGCTCCAGCTCGGTCAGCACCTCCGCGTCGAGCAGTTCGCGCAGCTCCGCCTGGCCGAGCAGCTCGGCCAGCAGCCGGGAGTCCAGCGACAGCGCGGCCGCCCTGCGCTCGGCGAGCGGCGAGTCGCCCTCGTAGAGGAACTGGGCGACGTACCCGAAGAGGAGGGAGCGGGCGAAGGGGGAGGGCTCGGCCGTCGTGACCTCGACGAGGCGGACCCGGCGGGCCTCGATGTCCCCCATCAGCTCGGTCAGGCCGGGCACGTCGAAGACGTCCTGCAGGCATTCCCGTACGGCCTCCAGCACGATCGGGAACGAACCGAACTCGGAGGCCACCTGGAGCAGCTGCGAGGCGCGCTGGCGCTGCTGCCACAGGGGGGTCCGCTTGCCGGGATTGCGGCGCGGGAGCAGCAGGGCGCGGGCCGCGCACTCGCGGAAACGGGAGGCGAACAGGGCGGAGCCGCCGACCTGGTCGGTGACGATCTGCTGGACGTCACCGTGGTCGAAGGCCACGTCCGCGGCGCCCAGCGGGGGCTTGTCGTCGTCGAAGTCGAAGGAGCGGGAGGAGGTGCCGGGCGCCGGGTCGTGGTCCAGCAGGTCCAGGTCCATGCTCAGCAGGTCCGCGTCCGGCAGGCGGAGCACGATGCCGTCGTCGGCGTGCATGACCTGCGCGTCCATCCCGTACCGCTCGGAGAGGCGGGCGCCGAGCGCCAGCGCCCACGGTGCGTGGACCTGGGCGCCGAAGGGGGAGTGGACGACGACCCGCCAGTCTCCGAGTTCGTCGCGGAACCGCTCGACGACGATGGTCCGGTCGTCCGGTACGTGGCCGCAGGCCTCGCGCTGCTCGGAGAGGTAGGACAGGACGTTCTCGGCGGCCCAGGCGTCCAGGCCCGCCGCGAGGAGGCGCAGCCGGCCGTCCTCGGGAGTCAGGCCGCCGAGCTCGCGCAGGAACGCGCCGAGCGCGCGGCCCAGTTCCAGCGGGCGGCCCAGCTGGTCGCCCTTCCAGAAGGGGAGGCGGCCCGGGACGCCGGGGGCGGGGGTGACCAGGACGCGGTCGCGGGTGATGTCCACGATCCGCCAGGAGCTGGTGCCGAGGGTGAAGACGTCGCCGACGCGGGACTCGTAGACCATCTCCTCGTCGAGCTCGCCGACCCGGCCGCCGCCCTTCTTCGGGTCGGAGCCCGCCAGGAAGACGCCGAAGAGCCCGCGGTCCGGGATGGTCCCGCCCGAGGTGACCGCGAGCCGCTGGGCGCCGGGCCGGCCGGTGATCGTACCGGCGACGCGGTCCCACACGACGCGGGGCCTGAGCTCGGCGAAGGCGTCCGACGGGTAGCGGCCGGCCAGCATGTCCAGCACCGCCGTGAAGGCCGAGTCGGGCAGCGCCGCGAAGGGGGCCGCCCGGCGCACCAGGGCGAGCAGGTCGTCGAGCTGCCAGGTGTCCATCGCGGTCATCGCGACGAGCTGCTGGGCGAGGACGTCCAGCGGGTTGGCGGGGATCCGCAGGGATTCGATCGAGCCCGTGCGCATCCGCTCGGTGACCACGGCCGCCTGGACGAGGTCGCCCCGGTACTTGGGGAAGACGACTCCGGTGGAGACCGCGCCCACCTGGTGCCCGGCCCGGCCCACCCGCTGGAGCCCGGAGGCCACCGACGGCGGGGACTCCACCTGGATGACGAGGTCGACGGCGCCCATGTCGATGCCGAGCTCCAGGCTGGAGGTGGCGACCACGGCGGGCAGCCGGCCGGCCTTCAAGTCCTCCTCCACCAGGGCCCGCTGCTCCTTGGAGACCGAGCCGTGGTGGGCGCGGGCGAGCAGCGGCGGAGCGCCCTGGGCGGCTCCGGACTGGGCCATGATCTCGGCCGGGGGCGCCCCTTCGGGCAGCGGGCCGCCGGTGGCGCGCTCGTACGCGATCTCGTTGAGCCGGTTGCACAGGCGCTCGGCGAGGCGGCGGGAGTTGGCGAACACGATGGTGGACCGGTGGGCCTGGACCAGATCGGCGATCCGCTCCTCCACATGCGGCCAGATGGAGGGCTTGTCGCCGCCCTCCTTGCCCTCGGTGGCGGGGGAGCCGCCCAACTCGCCCATGTCCTCGACCGGGACGACGACCGACAGGTCGAACTCCTTGGTGGAGGGCGGCTGGACGATCTCCACCTTGCCGCGCGGGGCGAGGTACCGGGCCACCTCCTCCACCGGGCGGACCGTGGCCGACAGGCCGATCCGGCGCGCGGGGCGGGGCAGCAGCTCGTCCAACCGCTCCAGGGACAGCGCGAGATGGGCGCCGCGCTTGGTCCCGGCGACCGCGTGCACCTCGTCCAGGATCACCGTCTCGATCCCGGCCAGGGCCTCGCGGGCCGCCGAGGTCAGCATCAGGAACAGCGACTCGGGCGTGGTGATCAGGATGTCCGGCGGCCGGGTCACCAGGGCGCGCCGCTCGGCCGGCGGGGTGTCGCCCGAGCGGATCCCGACCCGGATCTCCGGCTCGGGCAGGCCCAGGCGCACCGATTCCTGCCGGATGCCGGTCAGCGGGCTGCGCAGATTGCGCTCCACGTCCACCGCCAGGGCCTTCAGCGGCGAGATGTACAGCACCCGGCAGCGCTTCTTCGGCTCCGCCGGGGGCGGGGTCGAGGCGAGCTGGTCGAGGGCGGCGAGGAAGGCGGCCAGGGTCTTGCCGGAGCCGGTGGGGGCCACCACCAGCACGTCCGAGCCCGCCCCGATGGCCCGCCAGGCGCCCTCCTGGGCGGCGGTGGGCGAGACGAAGGCCCCCGTGAACCAGGAACGGGTCGCGGGGGAGAACGAGTCGAGCGCGGTACCGGACATGCCCCCATCGTGCACCCGCCCACTGACAACCCGCGGGACCTGTGGAAACACCCCGCCCGGGACGGGCGCAGAATGGGGGGATGGGCACGGGGACGACCGGAGCGGACGAAGGCCGCGGCCGGGGAGCGGAAGAGGGCCGCCCTGAAGCGGACGGGGGCCGCCGCGCAGCGGGCGAGGGCCGCCGGGAATGGGCGCGGCACTGGCAGTACGCGGAACTGCCCGGGCTGGACCTTCTGCGCGCCCACTACGTCCGCCACACCTTCCCGCGCCACGCCCACGACGGGTACGTCATCGCGGCCGTCACCGGAGGCGTCGAGGAGATCGGCCTGCCCGGGGACACCCTGCGCGCCGGACCCGGCAGCGTGGTCCTGATCAACCCCGAGGTCCCGCACACCGCCCGCGCCGGGGTCCCCGAGGGCTGGGCCTACGCGACCCTCTACCCCTCCCGGGCGCTGATCGCCGAGGTCGCCACCGAGATCGGGACGCTGCGCGGAACCCCCGGCTTCACCGCCGCCATGGTCACCGACCCGCAGGCCTCGCGGGCCATCACCGAGGTCCACCGGGCCGCCGAGGCCGGCAACGCGCTGGCCGCCGACACCGTGCTGCGCGGGGTGGTGGCCCGGATGCTGACCCGGCACGCCGGGCCGCTGCCCGCCCGTACGGCCGGCCGCGCGGGTGCCTCCGACGCGGAGCGGGCCCGGGCCGTCCTGGAGGAGCGGATGGGGGAGCCCCCGTCGCTGGAGCAGCTCGCGGCGGAGCTGGGCACGAGCCCCTTCGCCCTGCTGCGGGCCTTCCGGGACCGGTACGGCATGCCCCCGCACACCTGGCTGACCGACGCCCGGGTCAGGCGGGCGCGGCTGCTCCTGGACGCGGGGACCCCGCCGGCCGAGGCCGCCGTCACCGTCGGCTTCACCGACCAGCCGCACCTGAACCGGCACTTCACCCGCATCGTGGGGGTACCGCCGGGCGCGTACCGGCGGGGGCGGGCGGCCGGTTAGCCGGCCCGCCCGTCACCTGGGGCCTCAGGGACACGCCGACCGGCGAGCGGACTGCCTCGTGCGGCCCGCCCTGCGGGCCCTCACGCCGCCCGGGCAGCGGCTGGACCGGCGGCTTCGGCACCTTCGGCCACCCCTGGGAGCAGACCCTGTGCGCCCCCTAGGCCAGGCCCGCGCGGGTCTCCTCGATCAGGGTGCGGGCCTCGGCGACCGTGGCCGTCAGGGCCTCGGGGGTGGTGCCCTGGGCGCCCAGCAGGGTGCGGACGCGGGGGCCGAAGCCCGCCGGAGCGCTCGGCAGGAGCTCCGCCGCGGCCAGGGCGCCCTTCTCGTTCAGGCACCAGCGGCGGTCCGCCGCGTACAGGGCCTGGACGAGGATGCCGAAGGCCTTGGACAGGCACAGGGAGACGTAGAGGGCGTCCCCGCGGGCCGCGCCCTTCGCGGCGCCCGCGGCGAGGAACTCCGCTTCCCAGGCCCCGGCCAGCAGGGCGTCGCGGAGCGGCTCCGGGTAGGCCGAGACCGTGGCGCGCAGGGCGGCCAGTTCGCCCGCCGGGTCCGCCAGGACCTGGCCCAGGGCCACCTCGCCCGGGTAGCACGGGGACCAGAAGCCGAGCGGGTGCCCCGGCTGCACGCCCACCTCGTAGCGGCCCTCGCGGCAGTCCGCCCAGACCCGCTCGACGCGGTCCAGGTCGCGCAGGATCCAGTCCACCGCCACGCCGTCGACGCGCAGCCAGGCTCCGCCGTTGACCCAGGGGCCCCAGCCGCCCGGGCCGGCCACCTCCACGTCCGGGCCGGCCAGCTCTCCCAGCGCGGCGAGGTCGAGGGCGCCGCGGTAGTAGACGCCCAGGTCCCAGTCCGACGCGGGGCCGTGCTCGCCGCGGGCGCGGCTGCCGCCCAGCATCACTCCGCGTACGCCGGGCACCCCGGCCAGCCGCTGCGCCATTTCCTTGATCACTTCGTGCATGGTGCAAGAACGTACAAGACCGGGCCGGAGCTGCCCACGTAGTTTCGGGGCGTGGGAGAACAGCGGATGGTCATACGAGAAGGACCCGACCGGGAAGCCCCCGGCGGGGCGGCGGCTCCCGGCGGGATGCCCGCGGCGGGCAAGCCGCGCGCCGCCGTGGTCCGGGACGCGCTCGGCGTCGGAGTCGCGGTCGGGCTGTCGGGCTTCGCTTTCGGGGTGACGGCTGCCGGGGCCGGGGTCAGTACCCTCCAGGCGTGCGTGCTGAGCCTGCTGGTGTTCACCGGGGCCTCGCAGTTCGCGCTGGTCGGGGCACTGGCCGCGGGCGGGAACCCGTTCACGGCCGCCGCCGGGGCCTTCTTCCTCGGGACCCGCAACGCCTTCTACGGGCTGCGGCTGTCCCAGTTGCTCGCGCTGCCCAAGGGCGTACGGCCGTTCGCCGCGCACTGGGTGATCGACGAGACCACCGCGGTGGCCCTGGCCCAGCCCGACCGGAAGTCCGCCCGGCTCGGCTTCACCGTGACCGGGCTGTCCCTCTACGTCCTGTGGAACCTCACCACCCTGCTCGGCGCGCTCGGCGCCGAGGCCATCGGGGACACCAGGGCGTGGGGGCTGGACGCCGCCGGGCCCGCCGTGTTCCTGGCGCTGCTGGCGCCGATGCTGAAGACCGGCACCGAGCGGGCCGTCGCCGCGCTGGCCCTCGTTCTCGGGCTGGGCCTGCTGCCGGTCCTGCCCGCCGGGGTGCCCGTGCTGATCGCGGCGCTGGCCGCGCCGGCCGTGCTGTGGATGAAGGGACGCCGCTCGTGAACGTCTGGATCGCCATCGGACTCACCGTCGCCGGCTGCTACGCCGTGAAGCTCGCCGGTCTGCTCGTCCCCGCGGGCGCCCTGGAGCGGCCCGCGGTGCGCAAGCTCGCCGCGCTGCTGCCGGTCGCGCTGCTCGCCGCGCTCACCGCGCAGCAGACCTTCGCCACCGGTCAGGAGCTCGTGCTCGACGCCCGCGCCGCCGGGCTCGCGGCCGCCGGGGTCGCGCTGCTGCTGCGGGCCCCGTTCCTCGTCGTGGTCGCGGCGGCCGTGGCCGTCACCGCGGGGCTGCGGGCCCTGGGAGGCTGACCGGGCCGGGCAGCCGGCCGTACGCGCGCAGCGTCAGCAGCGCCTCCAGCGTGGCGATCGGGCGCCGCTCCAGCGCGCTGCCCGGCGCCCACGCCCCGCGGCCCACCGGCCAGCCGCCGTCCGGCTGCTGCAGGCCGGCCAGGAAGCGCAGCGAGCCGTACAGCTCCGCGTCCGTGAACCAGCCGCGGGCGAGGGACTCCGGGCGGCGGGCGAAGTCGTACGGGTACAGGTGCTCGCCCGGCGCCGGGGCCGGCACGGGTTCGAGTACGGGGTCCAGTACGGCGTCCAGTACGACGAGCCGCTGCTCGCGGACGAGGCGCCCCAGCCGGTCGGCGGCCGCCGCGGCCCGGGCCCGGTCGGGCACCCCGTCCAGGAAGGCCACCGCGCCGCGGATCTCGTACGGGTGCCAGTGGCGCAGGTTCTCCACCCGGTCCCAGCAGAAGTCCGTCGCACGGAACAGCCACGCGTGCCACACCCGGTTGCGGTGCAGGATCCCGACGACGGGACCGGTGGCCAGCAGGTCGCCCGGCGGATCGTCGTGCAGCGGGTGGTACGGGGCCGCGGGATAGCCGCCGGAGCCCGGGGCGGTCGCGGGGAGCGCACCGTCCGGGGTGGACACCCGGGCCAGGTGGGCGCAGAGCCGCTCGATGCGCTGCCCGGCGCAGCGGCCCAGGCCGTCCAGGACACGCAGGGCGTGGGCGGTGTGCAGCGGGTGGCTGAGCGGACCGCGCAGATCCGGGTCGAGGGCGTGGCCGTAGCCGCCGTCGCCGCCCAGGTAGGCGCCGAGAGCGGTGTCCACCGGGTCGGCGTCCCCGCCCAGGAAGTGGAACGCGAACCGGCGCTGCTCCAGTACGCGGGCCGTGAGCCAGATGAACTGCTCGGCACGGGCGAGCGCGCCCGTCGCCGTGGGCGGCGTGGCCGCTGTGGCCGCCGCCGTCGCTGTGGTCGCCGCCGGGGCGCAGGCTTCGTCTCCAGGCATGCCAGGAACCGTAGGGGCCCGGGCTGCGCCGAGGTGGCCCGAACGGGGAGGGTGCACTCTCCGGGGCGGGATACTGGAGGCATGCGGTTGACGATTTTCTGGGAGCGGATGGCCGAGCACTTCGGCGCGGGCTACGCGGACTCCTTCGCGCGGGACCACGTCATGACGGAGCTCGGGGGACGCACGGTCCACGAGGCGCTGGACGCGGGCTGGGAGGCCAAGGACGTCTGGCGCGCGGTGTGTTCGGCGGTGGACGTGCCCGCCTCGCTGCGCTAGCGCGAGACGCCCGGTCTGCCGTTCACCGGCCGGGGGCGGCAGGTCGTGTTCGGGGCCTTTCGCAGGTCGTCCCCGCTCCCGGTCCGGCGTCTCGGGGCGGGAGCGCGGCGAATGCTTCGTGGTTCGCGGCGCCCGTGGGACAGACTGGTCGGCGTGGCAGCCAGTGATGAGACGACCGACCGGACCGAAGCCCCCCGGAGCGCGCCGCGGACCCGCCCGGCGGCCGCGGCGGACCCTTCGGCCGCAGGCCCCGTAACGGGAGAGCCCGGTGCGCCGGGCCCTGCCGGTGAACCGGCTCCGCCGGATGCCCGGATGCCGCGCTGGCTGCCGCGCGCGGTGGTCCTCGTCCTGGCCCTGGTGGCCTGCTTCCAGCTCGGCAGCTGGGCCTTCCACCAGCTCATCGGGCTGCTCGTCAACATCCTGATCGCGTTCTTCCTCGCGCTCGCGATCGAGCCGGCCGTGGCCCGGATGGAGGCCCGCGGCATGCGCCGCGGGCTCGCCACCTTCCTGGTGTTCCTCGGGGTGTTCGCGGCGGCCGCCGGATTCGTCGTCCTGCTCGGCTCGGTCCTCGCCGCGCAGATCGTGGACCTGGTGGAAGGCTTCCCCGGCTATCTCGACGCGCTGATCCGCTCGATCAACGACACCTTCCACACGCACCTGTCCCGGCTGGACATCCAGGACAGCCTGCTGCACTCCGACTGGCTGCAGAAGTACGCGCAGAACAGTGCGAGCGGCGTGCTCGACGTGTCCGCCACCGTGCTCGGCGGGCTGTTCAAGCTGCTGACGATCGGCCTGTTCTCCTTCTACTTCGCCGCCGACGGGCCACGACTGCGCCGCGCGCTGTGCTCCGTACTGCCGCCCAGGAAGCAGGCGGAGGTACTGCGGGCGTGGGAGATCGCCGTCACCAAGACGGGCGGATACCTCTACTCGCGCGGGCTGATGGCACTGATCTCCGGGATCGCGCACTACATCGTCTTCGCGGTGCTGGGCGTGCCGTACGCGCCCGCGCTCGCGGTGTGGGTGGGACTGGTGTCGCAGTTCATCCCCACCATCGGCACCTACCTGGCGGGCGCGCTGCCCATGCTGCTGGCCTTCACGGTCGACCCGCTGTACGCGCTGTACGTCCTCGGATTCGTGGTGGTCTACCAGCAGTTCGAGAACTACGTGCTCCAGCCGAAGCTCACCTCGAGGACGGTGGACATCCACCCGGCGGTGGCCTTCGGATCGGTCATCGCCGGCACCGCCCTGCTGGGCGCGGTCGGGGCGCTCATCGCGATCCCGGCCGTCGCCACGATGCAGGCCTTCCTCGGCGCGTACGTGAAGCGGTACGCGCTGACCGGTGACGCGGACGCCTCTACTTCCCGGCCTCGTCCGCGGAGGCGAGTACCGCTGCCAGGGCGTCGTTGACCCAGTTCTCGACGGCGTCCTTGTCCACGCCGAGGCCGCTGAGCGTCCCCGTGCCGTTCTCCAGCTCCAGGAGCGCGAGCAGGATGTGCTCGGTCCCCACGTAGTTGTGGCCCAGGCGCAGGGCCTCGCGGAAGGTGAGCTCCAGGGCCTTCTTGGCGGAGGCGTCGAAGGGGATCAGGGCGGGGAGATCCGCGGCGGCCGGGGGCAGGCTCGCGGTCGCGGCGGTGCGCACCTCGTCGGCCGCGACCCCCTGGTCGGCGATGGCGTGGGCGGCGAGGCCGTCGGGCTCGGCCAGCAGCCCGAGGACGAGGTGCTCGGTGCGGATCTCGGTGTTGCTCGCGGCGCGGGCCTCGTTCTGCGCGGTCACGACCACGTTGCGGGCGCGGGGCGTGAAGCGGCCGAAGCCCTGGCTGGGGTCGATCCCGGCGTCGCCCTCCTTGTCGGCCTTGGGGACGAAGCGCTTCTGGGCGGCCTGGCGGGTGACGCCCATGCTGCGGCCGATATCGGTCCAGGAGGCGCCGGAGCGGCGGGCCTGGTCGACGAAGTGGCCGATGAGGTGGTCCGCGACGTCCCCGAGGGCCTCAGCGGCGACGACCGCGTCGCTGAGCTGGTCCAGGGTGTCGGTGTGGACCTTCTTGATGGCCTCGATCAGGTCGTCGAGGCGTACCGGATTGGTCATGCGAACGGGTTCCACCGAAGGGTTCGTCATGAGTGCAACCCTAGGTTGACAGTTCAGAGAGTGTCAACCTCGGGTTGTCAGTTACCTGTTTCCGGTTCCCGCAGGGTGAAGCGCGCACGCTCGTGCCAGGCCGTCCCGTCGTAGGCCACCAGGTCGACGGCGCGGGCGCGGGCGGTGAGGGGGAGCCGGCCGGTCAGGTCGGCCTCGGCGGCGTCCAGGTCGGCCTCGGCGGCGCGCTGGGCCACCGTGAGGTGCGGGACCGGGTCCGGGTAGCGGCCGCCGTAGGGCCGGACGTCCGGCCAGCGCTCGGTGATCGCGCGGGTCAGCCGGCGCAGCGGGGCGTCCGGTTCCGGGGCGAGGTAGAGCATCCCCGGGAACCGGCCGGTCCGCTCGAAGCGCAGGCCGAAGGCGTGGTGGGGGCGCAGGGCCGCGGCGATCCCGGCGAGGACCGGGGCGTCGATCAGGTCCTCCCGGAGGAACGGGTAGAGCACGCTCACGTGCGCCGGCACCCCGGCGCCGGCCCGGGCCGCGGGGTCGATCCGGTCCCGCCAGTCCCGGACGACGGGTTCCGCTTCGGGTATCCGCACGATGAGCGCGGTGCGTCCGGCGGGGAACATGCTGGAGGTGGTGTCGTCCGCGGTGTCCGTCATGGGAGTGGATCATGCCAGTCGCCGGTGGGGCGTACGGGTCCGGCGTGGCGCGCTTGACAGGGAAATCGAACACGCATTCTTATTGGTTATCCACAGCCAAAACGGACGTGGGACCGCGTTGTCAGTGGCAGGCGTTAGCGTCAATGGCGTGAAGCGATCGACTCAAGCAAATCGGGTGGAACCCATGGCAGGCAACGACCGCGAGAAGGCTCTCGAAGCCGCGCTCGCACAGATTGAACGGCAGTTCGGCAAGGGTGCCGTGATGCGTCTCGGCGACAAGCCGAACGACCCCATCGAGGTCATCCCCACCGGATCGACCGCGCTGGACATCGCGCTCGGCGTCGGCGGACTGCCGCGCGGCCGTGTGATCGAGGTGTACGGGCCGGAGTCCTCCGGTAAGACGACGCTGACGCTGCATGCCGTGGCCAACGCGCAGAAGGCCGGCGGCACCGTGGCCTTCGTCGACGCCGAGCACGCGCTCGACCCCGAGTACGCCAAGGCCCTCGGCGTCGACACCGACAACCTCATCCTGTCCCAGCCGGACACCGGTGAGCAGGCGCTGGAGATCGTGGACATGCTGGTCCGCTCCGGTGCCCTGGACCTCATCGTCATCGACTCCGTCGCGGCCCTCGTGCCGCGCGCGGAGATCGAGGGCGAGATGGGTGACTCGCACGTGGGTCTCCAGGCCCGTCTGATGAGCCAGGCCCTCCGGAAGATCACCGGTGCGCTCAACCAGTCCAAGACCACCGCGATCTTCATCAACCAGCTCCGCGAGAAGATCGGTGTGATGTTCGGCTCGCCGGAGACCACCACCGGTGGCCGCGCGCTGAAGTTCTACGCCTCCGTGCGCCTCGACATCCGGCGCATCGAGACCCTCAAGGACGGCACGGACGCGGTCGGTAACCGCACCCGCGTCAAGGTCGTCAAGAACAAGGTCGCGCCGCCCTTCAAGCAGGCCGAGTTCGACATCCTCTACGGCCACGGCATCAGCCGCGAGGGCGGCCTGATCGACATGGGCGTGGAGCACGGCTTCGTCCGCAAGGCCGGTGCCTGGTACACGTACGAGGGCGACCAGCTCGGCCAGGGCAAGGAGAACGCGCGCAAGTTCCTCTGCGACAACCCCGCCCTGTCCGACGAGATCGAGCGGAAGATCAAGGAGAAGCTGGGCGTCGGCATCCGCAAGACGGACACCGCTGCCGCCGCCACGGCCGAGGCCGGCGCGGACGCGTCCGCCGAGACCGCGGCCGTGCCCGCTCCCGCGTCGAAGGCCAAGACCGCGGTCAAGGCCGCCGTCGCCAAGAGCTGACCCGTGTGGGAGCACGCAAGGGGCGGCACCGACGGCACGGACGGCACGGACGGCGCTGAGGAGCGCCGCGAGGGCAGTCGCCGGGGCCGCCGCGAGGGCGGCGGCCGGGGCGGCCGCCGCACGGAGGGCTGGGAAGGCCGTGAGGGTCGGGAAGGCCGGGCGGGCCGGGAGGACCGCCCGGAACTGCCGCCCCAGAGTCCCGAGGAGCAGGCGCGGGCGATCTGTCTGCGCCTGCTCACCGGGATGCCGCGCACCCGGCGGCAGCTCGCGGACGCCCTGGCCAAGCGGGACATCCCCGAAGAGGTGTCGGAGCAGGTCCTCTCCCGGTTCGAGGAGGTGGGCCTGATCGACGACGCCGCGTTCGCCGGGGCCTGGGTCGAATCCCGGCACCGGGGACGGGGGCTGGCCCGCCGGGCGCTCGCACAGGAGCTCCGTACCAAGGGGGTGGCACCCACCCTCGTACAGGAGGCCCTGGAGCAGCTCGACTCCGACCAGGAGGAGGAGACCGCCCGGGACCTCGTGGAGCGGAAGCTCCGCGCGACCCGGGGCCTGGAGCGGGACAAGCGGATCCGGCGCCTCGCCGGCATGCTCGCCCGCAAGGGGTACCCCGAGGGCATGGCCCTGCGGGTGGTGCGCCGCGCACTGGAGGCGGAAGGCGAAGAAGCCGACGACCTGACGATCTGACGGCGTGAAACGGGGCCGCGCGGTGGGCCGTGACCGTGCGGGGTGGGGCTAGCCCCCGCTCCGGGACGCCGGGGCGCTCC
Source organism: Streptomyces sp. NPDC002104 (assembly GCF_053593795.1). NCBI lineage: Bacteria > Bacillati > Actinomycetota > Actinomycetes > Kitasatosporales > Streptomycetaceae > Streptomyces > Streptomyces sp. NPDC002104. The sequence goes on from NZ_JBSFDF010000056.1 coordinate 35,728, forward strand.
AATGTTCCGAGGCGGCCCCGGCGGCAGAGTTTTCCCCATGATGCTGCGCTACGCACTCCAGACCGTCAGGGACCGCAAGGCCGGTTTCCTCGGCGCCTTCCTCGCCCTGCTGTGTGCGGCGGCCCTCGTGACCGCCTGCGGAACCCTCCTGGAGACGGGCCTGCGCGGCACGATCGCCACCGAGCGCTACGCGGGCGCCCCGGTGGTCGTCTCCGCCGACCAGAACGTCCACGTGACGACGGTCAAGGAGAAGAAGGGCGATCCGCCGAAGGTCAAGACCAAGCACAAGGCCAAGCCCGTCGCCGAACGGGCCTGGCTGCCGGCCGCCACCGTGGACACCGTCCGCGCCGTGCCCGGAGTCGGGCTGGCCGTCCCCGAGCTCACCTTCCGGGCCGTGCCGCTCACCCGGGGCGCGGCGGGCGGAGAAGGCGCGAAGCCCTCGTACGGGCACGCCTGGAGTTCGGCCGCGCTCACCCCCTTCACGCTCGCCGAGGGGCGCGCCCCACAGAGTGGTGACGAGGTCGTCGTCGACCGCGGACTCGCGGCCCGCGCGGCCCTGAAGCCCGGATCCGAGCTCGTCGTGCAGTCCACCGGCGCGCCCCAGACCTATACGGTCAGCGGGATCGCGGCCCCGGCCGGCGGGAGCCTCGCGCACCAGAGCGCGCTGTTCTTCGGCGAGGCGGAGGCGCGGCGTCTCGCAGCCCGCGACGACCGGGTCAGCGCCATCGGGGTGCTCCCCGCGGCCGGGGTCGACGCGAGCGAACTGGCCGGGCGGATCCGGCAGGCGCTCCAGGGCACCACCGCGCAGGTGGCCACCGGCGACCAGCGCGGCGCCGTGGAATTCCTCGACGCGGCGGGCGCCCGGATCAAACTGGTCTCCATGGGCGGCGCGATGGGCGGTACCTCGCTCCTCGTGGCGGTCCTCGTGGTCGTCGGCACCTTCTCCCTGTCGGTCCAGCAGCGCCACCGCGAACTCGCCCTGCTCCGGGCCATCGCCGCCACCCCCAAGCAACTGCGGCGCATGATCGGCCGGGAGGCGCTGCTGGTGGGGCTCGCCGCGGGAGTCGCCGGAGCCCTCGCCGGACTGCCGCTGGCCGCCTGGCTGCACGGCCGCTTCGTCGGCGCGGGCGTCGTCCCCATGACCCTGGAGCGCACCGCCGGGATCTTCCCGATGTCCGCAGCCGTCGGCGCGAGCCTGCTCGGAGCATGGGCCGCCGCCCGGATCACCGCACGGCGCGTGGCCCGGGTGCGTCCCGCCGAAGCACTGGCCGAGGCCGCCGTCGAGCGGAGTCGGCCCACCTGGGCGCGGCTCGTCGCCGGGGCGCTGCTGCTGGCGGGTGGCGCGGTCCTGGTCGCGGTACTGAGCACGCTGCGCACCGAGCCGGCTTCGACCCCGGTCACCTTCCTCGCCGTCGTGGTGCTCGCCGGAGCCGTCTCGCTGCTGGGCCCGCTGATCGTCAAGGGCGCGGCCGCGCTGCTCGCCGGGCCGCTGCGGCTGGCGGGCCCCGGCGGCCGGCTGGCCACCGCGAACCTGCGCGGCAACGCGACCCGGATGGCCTCCGCCGTCACCCCGCTGACCCTGCTGATCGGGATGGCCTGCACCGTGCTCTTCGTCACCCCGACGCTCGGCGACGCCGCCCGGGCGCAGGCCCGTGAGGGCGTACGGGCCGAGTGGGTGCTCCAGGGCCGGGGGCCCGGGGTCCCCGGCGCCGCCGCCGAGCGGATCCGCCGGACCCCGGGGGTCCTCGCGGCCACCGAGATCGTGCACACCTCGATCCGGGTGGGGCTCACGAAGTACGCGGCGCAGGGCGTGACCCCGGCCGGGCTCGACCGGACCTGGGACCCGGGCGTCACGGCCGGGAACCTGGCGGGATTCGGGGAGAAGAGCGTCGCGGTGAGCGAACTGGCCGCGGACCAGCTGGGGCTGAAGCCCGGCAGCCCGCTCTCGCTGACCCTCGGGGACGGAACGCCGGTCACCCTGACCGTGTCCGCGGTGTACGCGCGGGGGCTGGGCTTCGGGGACGTGACGCTGCCGCACGGTCTGGTGGCCGCGCACGTCGACGACCCGTTGGCGTCGAGCGTGCTGGTGGCGGGTCCGGCGGGTCCGGCGGGTCCGGCGGGGCGGGCGGCGCTGGCCTCGGCGGTACGGGAGTACCCGGGCGTGGCCGTGCTGTCGGCGGCCGAGGCGGACGGGGCGCGGGCGGAACGTCAGGCGGCCGGGTCGGAGATCAACCTGCTGGCGATGGGGCTCGTCCTGGCCTTCACCGCGATCGCGGTGGCCAACACCCTGGCGATGTCCACGGGGGAGCGGCTGCGGGAGTTCGCGATGCTGAGGCTCGCGGGGGCGACGCGGCGGCAGGTGCGGGGGATGCTGCGGGTGGAGGCGCTGGCGGTGCTCCTGATGGGGGTGGTGCTGGGGTCGGGGATCGCGCTGGCGGTCCTGACCGCGTTCAGCGTGGGCATGACGGGGGCGGCCGCCGCGGTGGTGCTTCCGCTGGCGTACGCGGTGGTCGTGGGTGGGGCGGGGCTGGTGGCGCTGTGCGCCACGGGCTTCGCCGGGCGGGTGGCGATGCGGCCCCGCCCGGTGGACCTCGCGACGGCCAAGGCCTAGCGCCTCCGCCCCACGGGGACCCGTCCCCGGCCCCCTCCTCGTGCCTCGCCGCCGGCGCCCGGGGCCGGGGGCGGCCGCGCTGACGCGGGGTGCGCAGCCCCGGCTGCGGGTGCGCCGCTGCGCGGGGCCTCCCCTACCCGCCCTTCCACCGTTCCCCGGACGCTGCCCGGACCCGCGCTTCGAACGCCGGCGAGGCCGAAGGGGGGTACCGGGCCGCGCGGGCTCCCTGGGGCTCCGCCCCGGACCCCGGTGACCCGGGGTGGCCGGGGTCGGCCACGCGGACCCGCCACCGCCGGACGGAGTCCGGCGCAGCGGGGCGGGCTCCGCGTCAGGAAGGCGCGGTGACCGGGAGGCCCGCCGCCTTCCAGGCCTGGAAGCCGCCCGTGAGGTCCGTGGCGTGGGGGAGGGACAGGGCGTGGAGGGAGGCCGCCGCGAGGGTGGAGGCGTAGCCCTCGTTGCAGATGACGATGACGCGGATGTCGTGGTCCACCGCCTCCGGGAGGCGGTGGGAGCCCTCGGGGTCGAGGCGCCACTCCAGTTCGTTGCGCTCGATCACGAGGGCGCCCGGGATCAGTCCGTCCCGCTCGCGCAGCGCCTGGTACCTGATGTCGACCAGCAGCGCCCCGGTCAGGGACTCCGCGTGCGCCTGGGCCGCGTCCACGCGGGCGTACGTGGTCCGCAGCCGGTCGATCAGCGCGTCGATGCCGCTCACTGCCAGTCCGCCGGACGCTCGACCTGCTCCAGCGTGAGCACCGGGCCGGTGCGGCTGTAGCGGCGGATCAGGGGGAGCGGCGGGTAGTACGCGTGCACGGAGATCGCGTGCTCCGTCGCCGACTCGTTGAGCACCTCGTGCACGTGGTGCTCGCCGAAGGCCCGCCCGGTGCCCGCACCGAGGGCGCGCGTGCGGTCCACGTCGGGGGCCAGGGAGAGGGACTGCCAGCCCTCCGAAGGGAGGCGGACCGCAAGGGAGTTCTCCGTGAGGTTCCCGCGTGCGGTGGTGAACGCGCCCCGGGATTCGGCGTGGTCGTGCCAGCCGGTGCCGGTGCCGGGCGGCCAGCCGATCAGCCAGGCCTCGCTGCCGCCGGGGCCGTCGAGGCGGATCCACGTCCTGCCCTCGGGGTCGAGGGGGAGGGAGGCGATCAGCTCGGGGTCGGAGGCGATGCGCCGGGTGAAGGCGAGGAGGTCCGCCGCGGAGAGAGCGGGGGCCGCGGCCGCGGCCGGGGCAGGGGCGTGCGTGGGTGCAGACATGGAGGATGACCGTCCTGGGGGTTCGCGAGAGTACGCGCCGCACGAGGGGCGCGCGAAGGCAAGGCGAATCTGCGAATCAGCAGGAAGGGCGACAGACGCAGCCCGCGTAGCGGAGCAGGTCCATATGGACCCTCCGCCACAGGCGTACGTCGTTGCCGGTCATGTCCGCGAGTGAAGCACGACTCGGCCGGAGGGTCAATCGATCATCGCTCAATCGACCACGGGTGCGGCGGCGGGCAGAGCCCTGGGCGCCCGTGCCGGATCCGGTGCCGCCTCCGGCTCGCCGTGCCGGACCGCGTCCGCGGCCTCGTACAGCTCGGCCGGGTGGACCCCGGCGAAGGTGGCCGCGAGATGGCCGTCAGGGCGTACGAGGAGCACGGTGTGCGCCGCCGCCCCCGGGTAGCCGTCCGCCACGAGCAGCTCCGCCCGGACCGGGAGCGCGGAGACCGCCGCCGCGAGGCGGGGCATCAGGCCGGCGCCCACCCAGTGCCGCCGGTCCCAGACCCCGGTGCCCGGGGCGACGAGGACGACGAGGACCCGGCCCCGCCCCAGCTGGTCGCGCAGCGGCACCGTGGAGCCGTCGGGAGCGGTCACCGGGACGTTCTCGACGGCCGCGCCCGGCTCGGTGGCGGTGGGCACGTCGTGGACGGCCACGGGCGGGGCGTACACCGGCGCCGCGCCCAGCGGCCCGCGGCCCAAATGACCGTCGGTCAGGAGCAGTTCGGCGGCCCGGGAGGCTCCGGGGAGGTACGCGCGCAGGCCGCCCCCGGTGCGCAGGACGGGCATGGCCTGGTCGGCGGCGCGCAGCCGGGCGGCCACCGCCCTGCGGCGCTCGGCCTCGTAACTGTCGAGGAGAGCCTCCGAGGCGCCCTGGTGCCAGGCGAGGGAGAGCTTCCAGGCGAGGTTCTCCGCGTCCCGGAGCCCCTCCTCCACGCCCTGGGTGCCGAGCGCGCCGAGCAGGTGCGCGGCGTCCCCGGCGAGGAAGCAGCGTCCGTCGCGCCAGCGCCGGGCGAGCCGGTGGTGCAGGGTGTGGACCCCGGTGTCGAGGAGCTCGTACGGGGGAGTCGTGCCCCCGCACCACAGTGCGAGGCTGTCGCGGATCCGGGTCACCAGCGCATCGGGGGTGACGAGCTCGCCGCGTGCCGGGAGCAGCCAGTCCAGCCGGTACGCCCCGTCGGCCAGCGGCCGCGCGGTGACCTCCTCGGGCGGGCTGCGGTGCAGCAACGCCTCGCCGGGCCAGGGCAGTTCGGTGCGCAGGGCGGCCACGGCGTGCCGCTCGACGGCGGTGCGGCCGGGGAAGCGGACGCCGAGCAGCTTGCGCACGGTGGAGCGGGCTCCGTCGCAGCCGACCAGGTGGCTCCCGCGCCACCACGTGGTCTCGGCGCCCCGGGTGTGGGCGGTGACCCCGCGCTCGTCCTGCTCCAGGGCGTCGAGTTTGCTCTCGGTGATCAGCTGGACCAGGGGGTGCGCGGCGGCGGCGTCGCGCAGTCCGCGGGTCAGGGCGTGCTGGGGGAGGTGGATCGGGGCCGGGCCGTCCTCGAAGGTGATCCGCTGGGACGCGCGGCCGCCGCGCAGGGTGCGCCAGGCGGTGAAGTACGTGCCCTCGTCGCGCAGGGTCGTACAGCCCAGCCGGTGCACCATCGCGGCGGTGTCGGCGTGCAGGGCGACGGTGCGGGCGGGCCGGAGCTCGTCCTTGCCGGATCCCTCGTCGAGCACGACGCAGGGCACGCCCTGGCCGGCCAGGGCGAGGGACAGGGACAGCCCGACGGGCCCCGCGCCGACGACGATCACCGGGTCCATGATGTGGCTCCCGGTGTCCGGTATGTGATCACAGAACGTATGCAACCCACTGGAGGTGCCTGCGTCAAGTGACGCCGGGCCGGACAATGCCGAGTGGTGCGGCGGATGAGTTCCGCCGCACCACACGTGTCCCGCCAGTGTACTGACCGGCTGTCAGACCGGATGCCGGACGTGGGTCCGAGCAGATGTCCGATGCCGCGCCGGACGGACGGTCAGATGCCGCCGCTGTTGTTGCCCGCGTCGAGGGTCACCGGGACCATCGCGCCGGTGCTCCGGTTCGACTTGCGCAGGCGGCCCTCCAGCCAGGAGGCGAAGGTGGTGAGGGCGAAGTTCACCGCGATGTAGATCGCCGCGATCACGATCAGGGTCGGGATGATGTTGCTGTAGTTCGCCGAGATCTGCCGGTAGGTGGAGAGCAGTTCGGCGAGGCCCAGCACGGCGCCGCCGATCGCGGTGTCCTTGAGGATCACCACGAGCTGGCTGACCAGCGCCGGCAGCATCGCGGTCACCGCCTGCGGGATCAGGACGTAGGTCATGACCTGGCCCTTGCGCATGCCGATCGCCTTCGCGGCGTCGGTCTGGCCCCTCGGCAGTGAATCGACGCCGGCCCGGACGATCTCGGCGATGACCGCGGAGTTGTAGAGGACCAGGCCGGTGATCACGGCGTACAGCGGCCGCACCTCGGAGTCCACGCCGGTGTACTGCACGTAGAACGCGGAGCCGAAGAGCATCAGCATCAGCACCGGGATGGCCCGGAAGAACTCGACCCAGGTGCCCACGATGCCGCGCACCCAGGTGTGGTCGGAGAGACGGCCCATGCCGAGCAGGGCGCCGAACGGGAGGGCGATCACCATGGCGATGGCGCCGGCCCGCAGGGTCTCGCCGAGGCCGGGGAGCAGGAACGTCGTCCACACCTGGCCGTCGACGAAGGGGCTCCACTTGTCGGCGTCGAGCTGGTGCTTGTCCGACAGGGAGGACAGCACCCACCACACGAGGGCGGCGGCCAGCACGAGGAAGACGCCGCTGTAGATCCAGTTGCGGGCCTTGGCCCGGGGGCCGGGGGCGTCGTACAGCACCGAGGTCATCGCTTCACCGCCACGCGCTTGGCCACCCAGCCGAGGAACAGGCCGGTGGGCAGGGTCAGAAGGACGAATCCGAGGGCGAAGACGCCGAAGACGGCGAAGAGGTCCTGCGGTTCGTTCTCGACCATCTCCTTCATCAGCAGCGCCGCCTCGGCCACGCCGATCGCCGCTGCCACCGTGGTGTTCTTGGTGAGGGCGATCAAGACGTTGGCGAGCGGTGCGACGACCGCCCGGAAGGCCTGGGGGAGCACGATCAGGGTGAGCGTCTGGAGGAAGCTCATGCCCAGGGCGCGGGAGGCCTCGGCCTGGCCGACCGGGACCGTGTTGATGCCCGAGCGGATCGCTTCGCAGACGAAGGTGCCGGTGTAGGCGATGAACCCGAGCACCGCGAGCCGGAAGCCGATCTCCTTGAAGGTGCCGCCGCCGAGGGTGACGCCGAGGGTCTGGCTCAGGCCCAGCGAGCAGCCGATGATCAGCACGGTCAGCGGGGTGTTGCGGACCACGTTGACGTACGCGGTGCCGAAGCCCCGCATCAGCGGTACCGGGCTGACCCGCATCCCGGCCAGTACGGTGCCCCAGATCAGGGATCCGACGGCCGAGTAGAGGGTGAGCTGAACCGTCACCCAGAAGGCTCCGAGCACGTCGTACTGCCCGGAATCAAGAAAATCGAACACGATGGCCTGCGCTCTCCCCAGGATGGCCAGGTGGGCCGGTGGGGAACGGCGCCGCCCGCGGCAGGCGGGCGGCGACGCTCCTCACCGATGGATCGGCCGGCGGACCGGCCGCCGGGTCAGCTGCCTTCGGTGACCGCGGGGGCCGGCTCGGCCTTGTAGCCGGACGGGCCGAAGTTCTTCTCGATGGCCTTGGCCCAGGTGCCGTCCGACTCCATCTTCTTGATGGCGGCGTTGACCTTGGTCTGGAGCTCCTTGTCGCCCTTCTTCAGACCGATGCCGTAGTTCTCGTTGCTCAGGCTCAGCCCGACCAGCTTGAACTTGCCCTTGTTCTTGTCCTGCGCCGCGTAGCCCGCCAGGATCGAGTTGTCCGTGGTCAGGGCGTCGAGCTTCTTGTTCTCCAGGCCGGTCAGGCACTCGGAGTAGCCGCCCTGCTCCAGCAGGTCCGCCTCGGGGGCCAGCTTGGTCTTGACGTTCTGCGCCGAGGTGGAGCCGGTGACCGAGCAGAGCTTCTTCTTGTTGAGGTCCTCGGCCTTGGTGATCGAGGTGTCGTCGGCGCGGACCAGCAGGTCCTGGTGCGCGAGGAAGTACGGGCCCGCGAAGTCGACCCGCGCCTTGCGCTTGTCGTTGATCGAGTAGCTCGCGACGACCAGCTTCACGTCGCCGTTGGCGATGAGGTTCTCGCGCTCGGCGCTGACGGCCTGCTTGAACTCGATCTGGTTCGGCTCGTAGCCGAGCTCCTTGGCCACGTACGTCGCCACGTCCACGTCGAAGCCCGTGAACTTGCCGTCGGGGGTCTTCAGACCCACACCCGGCTGGTCGAACTTGATGCCGATGACGATCTTGTCCTTGCCGCCCGGCGTCGAGCCGCCGTCACCGGCGGTCTTGTCGCTGTCGCCGCCACAGGCGGTCGCGGTCAGGGCGAGAGCAACGGCGACGGCGGCGGCCGCGCCGACCTTGGAGAGCTTCATGGTGGACTTCCCTCGAAGTGAGACGTGAGACAGCGGTGAACTGAGACGTGCGACGTGCGTGCTGGACGACGATCCGTCACCGGATCACTACCAGATGCGAAGGTCAGTGGTGCAGGATCTTCGAGAGGAAGTCCTTGGCGCGGTCGCTCCGCGGGTTGCTGAAGAACTGCTCGGGCGTGGCCTCTTCGACGATCTTCCCGTCGGCCATGAAGACGACCCGGTTCGCGGCGGAGCGGGCGAAGCCCATCTCGTGCGTGACGACGACCATGGTCATCCCCTCCCGGGCGAGCTGCTGCATGACCTCCAGCACCTCGTTGATCATCTCCGGGTCGAGGGCCGAGGTCGGCTCGTCGAACAGCATCACCTTCGGGTCCATCGCCAGGGCGCGGGCGATCGCCACGCGCTGCTGCTGGCCGCCCGAGAGCTGCGCCGGGTACTTGTCGGCCTGCGAGCCGACACCCACCCGGTCGAGGAGGGACTTCGCCTTCTCCAGCGCCACCGCCTGGTCCGCCTTGCGGACCTTGAGCTGGCCCAGCATCACGTTCTGCAGCACCGTCTTGTGCGCGAAGAGGTTGAACGACTGGAAGACCATGCCCACATCGGCGCGCAGCTTCGCCAGCGCCTTGCCCTCGGAGGGCAGTTGCTTGCCGTCGACGGTGATGCTGCCCGAATCGATCGTCTCCAGGCGGTTGATGGTCCGGCACAGCGTGGACTTGCCCGACCCCGAAGGGCCGATCACCACGACGACCTCACCGCGGGCAATGCTCAGATCGATGTCCTGAAGCACGTGCAGCGCGCCGAAGTGCTTGTTGACGTTGCTCAGCACGACCAGGTCGTCCGCGGCACCGGCCGCGTCCCGCACGTCCTTGGTCACTGATACTCCGCTCATCGGCTTGTGGCTCCGTCCTCCTCGGTTGGGAGGACAGTAGTGACGTGGCGCGCACAGCGTCAGTACATCTGAGGGAGAATTGAGCATAACGATCCGGCCTCGCGCCGATACGCTCCGTACGCGCGGGTGCCCCGCACCGGCCGCGGCCGTACCGGGTGGGTAACGGAACCCCCGACGGACCGGAACCGTCTTGACGTGGGAGTCGGCATCGGCGTGGATGCTTGGTGGCCCATGATGGCCGCCGAGCGAACGCGAAGCGATCAAGAAGCGTTCAAGAGACCAAGAGACCAAGAGACCGACAGGCCGGCAGATCGGCAGATCGACGGACCGAAAGATTTCAGAGAGGGAGAGGGGGACGACATGAGACTGCTGCTCGTCGAGGACGACGACCACGTCGCCGCCGCCCTGTCCGCGATCCTTGCCCGGCACGGCTTCAAGGTCACCCATGCCCGCAGCGGCGAGGAGGCCCTCCAGGCCCTGCTGTCGGCGGGCGCCCCGCCGCAGCCCTCCCCGTACGGGGTGATCCTGCTCGACCTCGGCCTGCCCGACCAGGACGGGTACGAGGTGTGCGGCAAGATCCGCAAGCGCACCAGCACGCCCGTCATCATGGTCACCGCTCGGGCCGACGTGCGCTCCCGCATCCACGGGCTGAACATGGGCGCCGACGACTACGTCACCAAGCCCTACGACACCGGTGAACTCCTCGCCCGCATCCACGCGGTGGCCCGCCGCACCGGCGCCTCCGAGGAGAGCGCCGCCACCGGCCCCGCGGGCACCCCCGGCGTGGTCCGGCTCGGGAGCGTCGGCATCGAACTGTCCACCCGCCGGGTCAGCGTGGAGGGCGTCGACGTGGCGCTCACCCGCAAGGAGTTCGACCTGCTGGCCCTGCTCGCGCAGCGCCCCGGTGTGGTCTTCCGCCGCGAGCAGATCATCAGCGAGGTCTGGCGCACCAGTTGGGAAGGCACCGGCAGGACGCTGGAGGTGCACGTGGCCTCGCTGCGGTCCAAGCTGCGCATGCCGGCGCTCATCGAGACCGTCCGCGGTGTCGGGTACCGGCTCGTCGTTCCGCCCGCCCCGGCGGCCTCCGCCCCGCCCGCCGCCTCCGCCCCGCCCGCCGTCTAGCGGCCGCCCGTCGTGCGCGCCCGTCTGCTCCCCCTGCTCGTCGTCCTGATGGCGGGCGTCCTGCTCGCCCTCGGCTTCCCGCTCGCGGTGGCCCTGGCCGCGGGGCAGCAGCAGCGGGTGGTCGTCGACCGGATCGACGACGGCGCCCGCTTCGCCGCGCTCGCCCAGTTCGTCATCGACGCCGAGGGCTCGAAGTCCAGCGGGGCCGACGAGCGCCTCGAAACCCTCAAGCAGGAACTGGCCCGCTACCAGCAGCTGTACGGGATCCGCGCCGGCATCTTCCGCCGGGACGGCAACGCCATCGCCCGCTCCGCCGACGGGTGGAAGGTACCGGCGGGAGGGGAGGGCGAGAAGGCCTTCAAAGAGGCGCTCGCGGGACGCCGCAGCCACGACCCCGGCCAGGTATGGCCCTGGCAGGGCAACGGCAAACTCCTCGTCGCCTCGCCCGTCGTCCTCGACGGGGACGTGGTGGCCGTGGTCGCCACCGAGTCGCCCACCGACCAGATGCGCGCCCGGACCCTGCGGGGCTGGCTGCTCATCGTCGCCGGGCTCAGCGCGGCCATGCTCGTGGCCTTCGGCGCCGCCCTGCGGCTGACCAGCTGGGTGCTCAAGCCCGTGCAGACCCTGGACGCCGCCGCCCACGGCATCGCCACCGGGCGGATGAACTCCCGTGTCGCCGCGGGCGGCGGCCCCCCGGAACTCAGGCGTCTGGCCCGCTCGTTCAACGAGATGGCCGACAACGTCGAAGAGGTACTGGAACAGCAGCGGGCCTTCGTCGCCGACGCCTCCCACCAACTGCGCAACCCGCTCGCCGCGCTGCTCCTGCGGATCGAGCTGCTCGCCCTCGAACTGCCCGAGGGCAACGAGGAGATCGCCTCGGTGCGGACCGAGGGCAAGCGACTGACCCAGGTCCTGGACGACCTGCTCGACCTGGCCCTGGCCGAGCACGCGGCCGCCGAGATCAGCCTGATCGACATCGCGGGTCTGGCCGCCGAGCGGGTGACCGCATGGCGCCCGTTCGCCGAGGAGAAGGGCGTGCGGCTCACCGGGACGGGGCGGAGCGCCGCCACCGGCTGGGCCGACCCGATCGCGCTCTCCAGCGCGCTCGACGCCGTCATCGACAACGCCCTCAAGTTCACTCCCGAGGGCGAGGACGTCGAGGTGGCGCTCTCCGTGGAGGGCGACCGGGTGCTGATCGTGGTCGCCGACCGGGGTCCCGGGCTCACCGAGGAGGAGCTGCTGCGGATCGGGGACCGGTTCTGGCGCAGCGGACGCCACCAGAACGTCAAGGGCTCCGGGCTCGGCCTCTCCATCGCCCGCATCCTGCTCGGCGCGGGCGGCGGCTCCCTCTCCTACGGGAACAACCCGCCGCACGGGCTGCGCGTGACACTGGCCGTCCCGCGCACCGATCCCGCGGTCAGCCCCGAGTGACACCGCCGGCTTCGGCCGGCTCGCGGCGGAGGGGCTCCCCGCCCCGCTCGCCGGGCCCGCCGAGGTCCCGCGCGACCGGGCCGCCCGGGCCGGAGCCCCGCGAGCGTACGGCGCCGCCGCCGGCCGCATACTGAAACCGACCCCTTCCTGGAGCGCCACCGTGACCACTCCCACCCCCACGTCCGCATTCCCCGCCCCCCGCGCCGGTGCGCCGGCCGACTCCGGGCCGACGGTCGCGATCGACATCGGCGGTACGAAGATCGCCGGAGCGCTGGTGGACTCCGACGGCACCATGACGGCCACCACCCGCCGGCCCACCCCGCGCGGAGCCGACGGGGACACCGTGTTCGCCGCCGTCGCGGAGGTCGTCGCGGAGCTCGCGCAGTCCCCGCAGTGGGCCTCGGCCGTGCGGTGCGGAATCGGCAGCGCGGGCCCGGTGGACACCGCGCTCGGCACGGTCAGCCCGGTCAACATCGGCGCCTGGCGGGGCTTCCCCGTCCAGGCCCGGGTGGAGGCCGAGCTCGCGCGGCACGGGGTCCGGATCCCGACGGTGCTGGCCGGCGACGGGGTGGCCATGACCGCGGCCGAGCACTGGCTGGGCGCCGCCCGCGGGCACGCCAACGCCCTCTGCATGGTGGTCTCCACCGGCGTCGGAGGCGGACTCGTCCTGAACAACCAGCTCCACACCGGCCCCACCGGGAACGCGGGTCACATCGGCCACATCAGCGTCGCCTTCGACGGGGAGCCCTGCGCCTGCGGAGGCCGCGGCTGCGTGGAGTCCCTCGCCTCCGGCACCGCCATCGCGGCCCGGGCCCTGGCCCAGGGGTGGGTCCCGGCCGGGGACGCCACCGCGGCCGGAGTGGCCGCCGCCGCGGCCGCGGGCGATCCCGTCGCCCTCGCCGCCTTCGACCGCGCGGGCCGGGCGCTGGCCGCAGCCATCGCGGCCACCGCCACCCTCGTCGAGACCGACATCGCCGTCATCGGCGGCGGCGTCGCCGCCGCCGGGGACACCCTCTTCGGGCCGGTCCGGGAGCACCTGGCCACGTACGCGACCCTGTCCTTCGTCAAGGACCTCCAGGTCGTCCCGGCGACCCTGGGCACCCACGCGGGCCTGATCGGGGCCGCCGCGGCGGCGACGATGCTGCTGCGGTCGTAGGCCGTCCTATGGCTTGACGGAGCGGTAGTAGCGGGCCGCGCCCTCGTGCAGTTGCAGGGGATCCGTGTAGATCGCCGTCCGCAGGTCAACGAGCTGGGCCGCGTGGACCTGGGCCCCGATCTTGTCCCGGCTGCCGATCACCGTGCGCGTGAACTGCTCCGTGAGCTCGACGCCCGCGTCCTCCCGGGTCACCAGCAGGTTCGGCACCGCGACGGTGGACACCGCGGAGTCGGTGCGGATGCGGTCGTAGGCGTCCTGGGGCATCACCGCCGCCCGGTAGTACCGCGCGGGGCTGCCGCTGGCCTGGAGCGCCTCCACCAGGTCGCCGAGCTGCACGAGCCGTATCTCGAAGCGCTCCGAGAGCTCCCGCACGGCCGTGGTGGGCAGCCCGCCCGACCAGAAGAAGGCGTCGATCCGGCCTGCCTCCAGCTCCGCCGGCACGGTGTCGATGCCGATGGCCACCGGGGTGATGTCGCGCGCGGGATCCAGCCCCGCGGCGCCGAGCATCCGCTCGGAGATCAGCCGCACGCCCGAGCCCTCCTGGCCGACGGCGACCCGCTTGCCCCGCAGGTCCCGGGTGGACCGCACGGGCGACCCGGCGGGGACCACGAGCTGGACGTAGTCGTCGTAGAGGCGGGCCAGGCCGCGCAGCCGGTCCGCTCCGGGCTTCCGGTCGACCTGGTACTTGGCCACCGCGTCGGCCGTCGCCACCGTGAAGTCTGCCTCGCCCGCGGCGACCCGCTGCAGGTTCTGCTGCGAACCCTCGCTGGTCTCCAGCCGGACCCGGAGCCCGGACATGTTCTCGGCGAGCGCCTTCTCCAGCAGCAGGCCGTAGCGGTGGTAGACCCCTTGCTGGACACCGGTGCTGAAGGTGATCTCACCCGTGAGCTCCGGACGGCCGAAGGGCCTCAGCCACCAGATGAGGGCGCAGAGCACCGCCAGTACGGCCACCAGGGCCCGCAGGGCACGGCGCCTGCTGATCCGGGGCGGTACGAGAGGCATGGCCGCGATCCTGCCACCGACCCGCCGTCCTGTCACGGCCCGCCCTGCCCCCGCCCCCCTCGCCCCGCTCCGGACGGCGCCCGGCCCCGGCCGCCACGCCCGACCCGTACCCTTGCTGGGTGAGTACCGAGAGCGGCGAGGCGACTGTTGTGAAAACGTACGAGGTCCGGACGTACGGCTGTCAGATGAACGTGCACGACTCCGAGCGGCTGTCGGGCCTGCTGGAGGACGCCGGGTACGTCCGCGCGCCCCAGGGCTCCGACGGCGACGCCGACGTCGTCGTGTTCAACACCTGCGCCGTCCGCGAGAACGCCGACAACAAGCTCTACGGCAACCTCGGCCGGCTCGCCCCCATGAAGACCAAGCGCCCCGGCATGCAGATCGCCGTCGGCGGCTGCCTCGCGCAGAAGGACCGCGACACGATCGTGGACCGCGCCCCCTGGGTCGACGTGGTCTTCGGCACGCACAACATCGGCAAGCTGCCCGTCCTCCTGGAGCGCGCGCGCATCCAGGAAGAAGCGCAGATCGAGATCGCCGAATCGCTGGAGGCCTTCCCCTCCACGCTCCCGACCCGGCGCGAGTCCGCGTACGCCGCCTGGGTCTCGATCTCCGTCGGCTGCAACAACACCTGCACCTTCTGCATCGTCCCGGCGCTGCGCGGCAAGGAGGAGGACCGCCGGCCCGGCGACATCCTCGCCGAGGTCGAGGCACTCGTCGCCGAGGGCGTCTCCGAGATCACCCTGCTCGGCCAGAACGTCAACGCCTACGGCTCCGACCTGGGCGACCGCGAGGCCTTCTCCAAGCTGCTGCGCGCCTGCGGCGCCATCGAGGGCCTGGAGCGGGTCCGCTTCACCTCCCCGCACCCGCGCGACTTCACCGACGACGTGATCGCGGCGATGGCCGAGACCCCCAACGTCATGCCGCAGCTGCACATGCCGATGCAGTCGGGTTCGGACACGATCCTGCGCGCCATGCGCCGCTCGTACCGCCAGGAGCGCTTCCTCGGCATCATCGAGAAGGTCCGCGCCGCCATCCCGCACGCCGCGATCTCCACCGACATCATCGTGGGCTTCCCCGGCGAGACGGAGGAGGACTTCCAGCAGACGATGCACGCGGTGCGCGAGGCGCGCTTCGCGAACGCCTTCACCTTCCAGTACTCCAAGCGCCCCGGGACCCCGGCCGCCGACATGGAGGGGCAGATCCCCAAGGAGGTCGTCCAGGAGCGGTACATGCGCCTGGTCGCCCTCCAGGAGGAGATCTCCTGGGACGAGAACAAGAAGCAGGTCGGCCGGACCCTGGAGGTCATGGTCGCCGAGGGCGAGGGCCGCAAGGACGGCGCCACGCACCGTCTCTCGGGCCGTGCCCCCGACAACCGCCTGGTCCACTTCACGAAGCCGGACGAAGAGGTCCGCCCGGGCGACGTGGTGACCGTCGAGATCACCTACGCGGCTCCTCACCACCTCCTCGCGGAGGGGCCGACGGGGGCGGTACGGCGTACGCGCGCGGGCGATGCCTGGGAGAAGCGCAACGCGGCTCCGGCGCAGCCGAAGGGCGTGCTCCTCGGGATCCCGACCCTGGGCGTCCCGGCGCCCCTCCCGGTGGCCACGTCGGGCTGCGCCAGCCCCGCGCTCCCTTCCTGACGCGCCGCTCCCCTTCCTGACGCGCCATTCGCACCGCTGCGCGGGCTTCGTGCCGCTGCGCCGGACTCCGTCCGGCGGTGGTGGGGCGGTGCCGGGGCCACTGGCGGTCCGGCTCGGGGTCGGTGGGCGGGTGCGGGTGGGTGGGCCCTGCGGGGCGGGGTCCCCTACCCGCCCTTCGCCCGTTCCCCCGGGGGGGGGCCCCGAGCCCCCCAGGGGTGGTGGCCCGGCCCCCCCATCGGG
>NZ_JBSFDF010000057.1:0-47675 GCF_053593795.1 Streptomyces sp. NPDC002104
GGATCGACTGGTACAACTACCACCGACCCCACACCGGCATCCAAGGCCAAACACCCGCCAGCCGCGTCACCAACCTGCCCGAACAACACACCTAGTACGTGCCCGTCAGGTGGGCGAAGACGACCACGTTGCCCTGGTAGCCGGTGCGCGGGGAGAAGCCCCCGCCGCAGGTGATCACGCGCAGTTCGGCACGCGGTGACGAGCCGTACACGCGGGAGTCGGGGAAGGCCTTGGCGTCGTAGACCTCCACCGCGTGGACGGTGAACACGGCCGTACGTCCGTCGGCGCGGGCGATCTCGATCAGCGCGCCCCGGCGCAGCGCGCCGAGGTGGTAGAAGACCGCGGGCCCGGTGGCGTCGTCCACGTGCCCGGCGACGACGGCGGTGCCGGTGGCGCCCGGGGTGGTGCCGTCCCGGTACCAGCCCGCCAGGTTCCGGCGGGCTGGCGGTGGTACTTCGAGACTGCCGTCGGCCTGCAGCCCGAGCCCGGTGAGCGGGGCGTCCACCCGGATGGACGGGATCCGGATCCGGGTGGGCGGGGAGCCGGGGAGCGCGGCGATGGCGCCGGGGAACCGGGCCTGGGCGCTCAGCGCCTCACCGGCGGAGGGCAGCGGAGGCCGGACGGATTCGCCGGAGCCGCTGCCGATGAGCCAGACGCCGATGCAGGTGGCGAGTGCGACGAGCCCGCCGGCGCGGGCACGGGCGCGGCGTGCCTCTGCCTCCATGCGGCCCCCTCGGCTCGTGACGTGGTGATGTGGTGATGTGGGACGCCGTGATGCCGGACGTCGTGATGTGGGACGTGGTGACTGGCCGTCGCCCGGCCCCGCGAACGGGGGGGACCTCGCGGGGCGGGCGACGGGGGACGGTACCGGTCGGACCGCGGCCGGAGCCGCGGTGGGCGTCCGTCAGTTCCGCGTGCCGCTCGCCCGGCGACGCAGGAACCAGGTACCGCCGACGGCGGTGGCGGCCAGCACTGCCACTCCCGCCGCGATCTTGACGGGGTCGGTGGTGGTGGTCGTGCCACCGCCCACCCCGGTGCGCACGTGGCCCTGGGGGGCGCGTTCGTGCTCGGTGACGATCAGGTCGCCGGTGGCGAACTTGCCGTTCGCGCAGGTGGCGCCGATCGCATGGGTGCCGGGCTGGGTTCCGCGGCCGACCTGGAACTGCCCCACGACCACCTCCTTGTGGGTGCCCGGGGCCAGTGTGAAGCGGCCGCCCCCGACGGTGGTGGCATCGCCCTCGGCGTGACTGCCCGGGCCGCAGGCCTTCGTGTTCACCGTGACGGTGGTGCCGGGGGCGGCGGACGCGGGCCAGATCTCCAGCGGGGCGAAGTCGCCGGCCGCGAAGTTCGTCATGCCGAACCCCGTCATGCCCAGGTCCGCGGCGGCGACCGCGCCGGCCACCGGGCCGGTGAACGCGACGGCGGTCAGCGCGGTGGCGGTGAGCACGTGGGCGGTGCGTCGGCGCATGGGGGGTCTCCTGTGGACACGGGGTCGTGTCTCCGAGGTAACCCGGGCGGCGGGCCGGGCGCCTGCTGATGCGGAGTCAGATCGGGGTCCCGGTGCCGGGCCGATGGGTTGCTTCCGCAGGTGGGAAGGGGTGCGGGGGTACTTTTCGTACCCCACCCCGTCCGGGTGACGGGTGGCGGGTGACGCCGGCCTCGCGGGTGCGGGCCGCCGCTGCGCGGAGCCTCTCCCCGCCCCGCCCTTCCCCCGTTCCCCGGGGCTCCGCCCCGGACCCTGCGCCGCACCGTCGGCGGGGCTGGTGCGCGCCGGCCCGCCCCGGACCGCGCACCTCGGGGGCCGGGGGCTGGCCCGGCGGGGCGGATTCGGCCCAGCCCCCGGCTCCCCCCCCCCCCCCCGGAGTCCGGCGAGCCGGCGAGCGGTGGGGGGAGAGGGGGTTACGCCAGGGGGAGGGTGAGGGCGGCCGAGGCTCCGGTGGGGGAGGCGTTGGTGAGCGTGAGCCGGGCCCCGATGACCTGCGCCTGGCCCAGGGCGATGGTCAGGCCCAGGCCGGTGCCCTGGCCGCGTTCGGTCGCGCCCGTCAGGAACCGCTGCGGGCCGTCCCGCAGCAGCGTCCGGGGGAAGCCCGCGCCGTGGTCCCGGACGGTGACCGTGTTGGCGGCCACCGTCACGGTGATCGGGTCCGCGCCGTGCCTGCGGGCGTTGAGCAGCAGGTTCGTCAGGATCCGCTCCAGCCGCCGGACGTCGGTGCGCACCCGGGCCGTGCCGTCGGCGGCGCCGAGGAGCTGCGCCTCCACGCCCGAACGCCGGGTGGCCGACTCCACCAGCGGCCCCAGCGGGTGGACGTCCAGCTGGGCCACCTCCCGGTCCCCGTCGAGCCGGGCCACCTCCAGGAGGTCCTCCGTCAGTGCGCAGAGGGCCGCGACCCGGTCGCGCACCAGCTCCGTGGGCCGTCCCGGGGGGAGCAGTTCGGCGGCGGTGAGCAGACCGGTCAGCGGGGTCCGCAGCTCGTGGGCCACGTCCGCCGTGAAGCGCTGCTCCGCCACCAGCCGCCGTTGCAGGCTGGCTGCCATCGTGTCGACCGCCGCCGACAGCTCGGCCACCTCGTTCCGCGTCCCGGGAACGCCCGACGGGCCGATGCGCGCGTCGAGTTCGCCCGTACTGATCCGCCGGGCCGTCTCGGCCGCGGACCGCAGGTCCTTGCTCAGCCGGCTGGCCAGCGCCGCCCCGCCGATCGCGGCGAGGGTGACGACGACCACCCCGAAGGCCATCAGCTTCTGGTCCAGCTCCCACAGTTCGTCCTTCTCCGCCGCCAGCGACTGCCGTACGGAGAGCACTTGGTCGCCGCCGACCGGCCGGGCGGCCCACACCGCCGGGTGGGGGCCGTGCAGGTCGAGGTAGGTGGTGCGCTGCCCCGCCAGGGCGGCCTGCCGCAGGGGTTCGGGCAGGCCGGGGCAGTCGAGGCGGGCGTCGGCCTCCCCGACCTTGTCGAAGTCGAGCTGGCCCGTGAGCTCGTACACCTGCCGGACCCGGACGAGCTGCGCGACGGCGCTCTTGCGCGCCGCGTCGGCGACCTGGTTCGCGCGGGCCTCGTGGATCAGGATCCCGATGGTGAGCGCGACGAGCGAGCAGCCGGCGGCGAGCAGGACGGCGATCTTCCAGCGCAGCCCGAGGGAGTGCAGGAGGCGGCGGCAGCGGAGCAGGAAGCGCTTCACCTGGCCGCCCGGCTCGTGGGTTCGGGGGATGCGGAGCCGGACGGCCGCGGGGCCGGGCAGCTGCCGGAGTGCGGCGCGGAGATGGCGTTGCCGAACGTGTGGTCGTCGCTGAGGACGCTCATCCGCTGCCCGTCCCAGTGGTAGCGGATGTCGTGCGAGGAGCCGTCCTCGTCGGTGGTGCGGACCAGCAGGTCGGCGCCGAGGGTCTCGACGCTCATCCGCCGGCCGCTGGTGTACAGGATCGGCACGATCTTCCCGTCAGCGGCGGTGTAGACGCTCAGCACCGAACGCCCCGTCTGGGTGTCGGCGGCGACGATCAGCTCGTGCTTCCCGTCGCCCGTGAGGTCCACGTACCGGGCCGGCCGTACCCCGGCCTTGCCCGGCCCCTGGATCTGTTTCTCCCAGCTGAAGCGCTTCATGTTCCTGTCCGCGCGGATCACGGCCATCACGTCGACCTCCTCGATCCCCTGCGGCCCCACCGGCGGGGCGCCTTCGAGCGGCTTCGGCGGTGCCTCCCGGCCGGCCACCGCCGTACCGGTGGAGCTGGGCGAATCCGTCCACGAGGGCCACAGCGGCTTCGGCCGGGGCTGGGAGGAGACGGGTGGCGCGACCTCGTCGGGCCCGAGGCCCCCGGGTGCGCCGCAGCCGCCGAGGCCGATGCAGAGCAGGGCGGCCGCGGCGAGGCTGCGGAGGGTCGGTCGAGTCATGGAAGGCGGAACCGTCGGGTGGTGGGGGAGGGCGGGTGCGGAGGGCTGGATGCGGGGGGCCGGGTGCGGCGAGGCAGACTGACGGTAGACGGTAGACGGCGCCCGTCACGGGGACCGGGCGGACGTGTAACAGCGGTGCGTACGCGGGCTCCCGGGGCCGAACTCGGGACCTTCGGCCCGCCCCGCGGCCGGTGGGAGTCCGGTCAGCAGCTCAGTCTGAATCGAGGGAGGCCCGCATGACATCGGCCGATCGGCCGGAAGGCCACGGCGAAGGAACGATTCCGCAGGGCGAGGAGCTCCCGTTCTTCGTCTACGGAACCCTGCGCCCCGGCGAGGTCAACCACGACCTGTTCCTGCGCGGCCGCACGGCCGCCGAGGAGCCCGCCCGCCTTCCGGACGCGGCCCTGTACGAGGGCCCCGGATACCCGTACGCCGTGGACCGCCCCGGCTCCGCCATAGCCGGGGAGCTGATCACCCCGGCCCCCGGGGCCTATGGGGAACTCCTCGTGGCGCTCGACCTGCTGGAGGAGTACGCGGGCCCCGGACACCCCGCGAACGTCTACGACCGCCTCGCCCGCGAGGCGCTGCGCCCCGACGGCACTCCGGTCCGCGCCTGGGTCTACCTGGCCGCCCCGACCCTGGCCCGCCACCTCGCCCGCGCCGGCACCCCCATCCCGGGCGGCGACTGGCTGCGCCGCTGAGGCCTCTCGGCTCTACGGGCCTCTCGGCTTTACGGGCCTCTGGGCTCTACAGGCCTCTGGGCTCTACAGGCTCTCGGCTCTACAGGCCTTCCGCGCCGCGGTTGCGCAGGCGCCGGCCGTACTGCTGGAGGACCCACAGCTCCTCCTGGACCGCCGCCAGCTGCTCCGGGGCGTCCTGGTGGCCGAGGCGGGACAGGGTGCCCTGGATCTCGTGCACCCGGCGGTCCACGGCGCGGAGCCTGACCTGGACCAGCTGGACCCCGGCGTAGACCTCGTCCACGGTCTTCGCGTGGATGGCCTCGACGACGAGCTCGGTGACCAGCGCGCGGACGGTGTCGTTCGGCGCGGCGTCCCGGACCCGGGTCAGGTAGTCCTCGGTGCCGAGCGAGGCGCCGCCCGCGTCCATGATGGCCTGGCGCACGGCCGCGTAGGGCGGTGCGGTGAACTCGTCCATGCCGTACGCGTCGAAGGCGGGGGAGACCAGGGCCGGGCGCTGGAGCGCCAGCTTGAGCAGCTCGCGCTCGGTGATGTGGGCGGGACTGCGCAGGTTCAGCGCGGGTCCCGTGGGCGCCGCGGAGGGCGCCGCGATGTCGTCGTAGGAGTGGCCGGAGTGACCGGAGTGACCGGAGCCGGGGCCCCCGGAGTGGGCGGACTGCCCCCGGCGCTGCTGCTGGGGCTGGTTGCCGCGCTCCCGGGCCCAGCGGTCGAGCTGGGCGATCCGCTTGACCACGAACTGCTCGTCGCGCATGCCGAGCATGCCCGCGAGCTGGACCGCCGACTCGTGCTGGATCGCGACGTTCTTGATCTTCTTGATGATCGGGGCGGCTTCCTCGAGCGCCGCCGCCCGCCCCGCCGGGTTCTCCAGATTGTGCCGGGCCACGATGTGCTTCAGCGCGAACTCGAACAGCGGGGTGCGGGCCTCGACCAGCCCGGCCACGGCCGCGTCGCCCTTGGCCAGGCGCAGGTCGCAGGGGTCCATGCCGCCCGGGGCGATGGTGATGGAGGTCTCCGCCGCGAACTTCTGGTCGTCCTCGAAGGCGCGCAGCGCGGCCTTCTGGCCGGCCGCGTCCCCGTCGAAGGTGAAGATCACCTCGGCGGTCGCGTTGTCCATGAGCAGCCGGCGCAGGATCTTGATGTGGTCGCCGCCGAAGGCGGTGCCGCAGGTGGCGATCGCGGTGGTGACCCCGGCCATGTGGCAGGCCATCACGTCGGTGTAGCCCTCGACCACGACGGCCCGCGAGGTCTTGGCGATCTCCTTCTTGGCCAGGTCGATGCCGTACAGCACCTGGGACTTCTTGTAGATCGCCGTCTCGGGGGTGTTCAGGTACTTGGGGCCGTTGTCGTCGTCGCGCAGCTTGCGCGCGCCGAAGCCGACGACCTCGCCGCTGATGTCGCGGATGGGCCACATCAGGCGGCCGCGGAAGCGGTCGATGGGCTTTCCGCTGCGGCTGTCCTGGGCCAGGCCCGAGCTGATCAGTTCTTTGTCGCTGAAGCCCTTGCCGCGCAGGAAACGGGTCAGGTGGTCCCAGCCGGCCGGGCTGTAGCCCACGCTGAAGTGCTGGGCCGCCGCCTGGTCGAAGCCGCGCTCGGCCAGGAACTTGCGGCCGATCTCCGCCTCGGCGCTGCCGAGCTGGTCCATGTAGAACTGGGCCGCGGCCTTGTGCGCCTCGACCAGCCGGATGCGTTCGCCGCGCCCGCTGGTGCCGGCGGTGTAGCCGCCCTCTTCGTACCGCAGGGTGATGCCGGCCAGGCCGGCGAGGCGCTCCACCGCCTCCGAGAAGGAGAGGTGGTCGATCTTCATGACGAAGTCGAGGGTGTCCCCGCCCGCCTGGCAGCCGAAGCAGTGGTAGAAGCCCTTGCTGGGGCTGACCTGGAAGGACGGGGACTTCTCGTCGTGGAAGGGGCAGAGGCCCTTGAGGTTGCCGCCGCCCGCGTTGCGCAGCTGGAGGTACTCCGAGACCACGGCGTCGATCGGGACCGCGTCCCGTACCGCCTTCACGTCGTCGTCGTTGATCCGTCCCGCCACACGCGCAAGTCTACGGCCGGGCGGAGACGATCCCGTCAGGCACCCTCCGCCGGAAGGAGCGCCGAAAGCGGAATCGAGGGATCCGCCAGCTTCTCCCGGTCCACGGGCGCCTTCGACCTGATCAGGGCCTGGATGTCGTCGGTGACGTCCCACACGTTCACGTTCATCCCGGCCAGCACCCGGCCGTCCGAGAGCCAGAAGGCGATGAACTCCCGCTTGCCCGCGTCCCCGCGGATCAGCACCTGGTCGTAGCCGCCGGCCGGGGCGTACCCCGAGTACTCCAGACCCACGTCGTACTGGTCGGAGAAGAAGTACGGAACCCGGTCGTACGAGACCTCCTGCCCCAGCATCGCCCGCGCGGCGGCCGGGCCGCCGTTGAGCGCGTTCGCCCAGTGCTCCACCCGCAGCCGGGTCCCCAGCACCGGGTGGTGCGCGGCCGCCACGTCCCCGACGGCGAACACGTCCGGGTCGGAGGTGCGCAGCGAGGCGTCCACGGCGATGCCGCCGCCGTGCTCCCGGTCCACCAGGGCCAGGCCCGAGGTCTCCGCGAGCGCGGTCCGCGGGGCGGCCCCGATCGCCGCGAGGACCGCGTGCGCCGGGTGCTCCTCCCCGTCGTCCGTACGGGCCGCCAGCACCATGCCGTCGTGCCCGACGATCTCCGTCAGCTGGGAGCCGAAGTGGAAGCGGACCCCGTGCTCGGTGTGCAGGTCCGCGAAGAGCCGGCCGACCTCCGGGCCGAGCACCGCGTGCAGCGGGGTCGGCGCCGGTTCGATCACGGTGACCTCGGCCCCGTACCCGCGGGCCGCCGCGGCGACCTCCAGGCCGATCCAGCCGGCGCCCGCGATCAGCAGGTGCCCGTTGTCCCGGCCCAGGCCCGCCAGGGCCTTGCGGAGCCGCTCGGCGTGCGAGAGCCGGCGCAGGTGGTGCACCCCGACCAGCTCGGTGCCCGGGATGTCCAGCCGGCGCGGTTCGGCGCCGGTGGCGAGCAGCAGCTTGTCGTAGGGCAGCGCCGTGCCGTCGCCGAGGACCACCTTCTTGGCCTCGCGGTCGAGATGGACCGCGGGCTGGCCGAGGTGCAGCTCGATGTCGGAGGCCGCGTACCAGGACGCCTCGTGCACGAAGACGCTGTCGCGCTCCTCCTTGCCCGCCAGGTAGCCCTTGGAGAGCGGCGGCCGCTCGTAGGGATGCTCGCGCTCGTCGCCGATCAGGATCACCCGTCCCGTGAACCCCTCGGACCTCAGCGTCTCGGCCGCCTTAGCCCCGGCGAGCCCTGCGCCCACGATGACGAACGTCCGGTGTGCGTCGACCACCTGATGCCTCCTCATAACCTCTGCGCCACATGCGACCACATGCGAGCGTCCCGCACCGAGCCTGCCGCGTGAAGGGGGAGTGGCCCGATCGGCTCACCCTTCGGCGCGTCGCGCGCGCTGGGTGAGACGGGCGTGCAGGGAGCGCGCGGAGGCGTCCGTGAGGGCCGCGATCTGGTCCACGACCGCCCGCTTCCTGGTCCGGTCGTCCGGGGCCGCGTCGAAGATCGCGCGGAACTGCGGGTCCAGACCCTCGGGCGCGCGGGCGCTGACGGCCTCAGCCAGTTCGGCCAGGACGATGCGCTGATCGGCTCGGATCCGCTCCTGCTCGTCACGCTGTATGACGTACAGGTCGGCCACCGCCTTCAGCACCGCGCACTCGTTGCGGGCCTCGCGCGGCACCACCAGCTCCGCCGCGTACCGGGTCAGCCGGCCGGTCCCGTACGCCTGCCGGGTCGCGCCCTCGGCGGCCAGGCAGAAACGGCCGATCAGCTGGCTGGTCGCGTCCTTCAGCCGGGCCTGCGCCACGGCCGAGCCGTCGTACCCGTGCGGCCACCACTCCTGCTCCATCAAACGGTCCAGTGCCTCGCGCAGTTCCTCCGGCTCGGTGTCGGCGGGCACGTAGCGGCCGATGGCCACCCGCCAGATCTCGGTGCGCTCGGGCTCCGCGAAGAGCAGGTTCGGGTCGAGGTGCCCGGCGTGCAGACCGTCCTCGAAGTCGTGGACGGAGTACGCCACGTCGTCCGACCAGTCCATGACCTGCGCCTCGAAGCACTTGCGGTCCGCGGGCGCGCCGCGCCGCAGCCAGTCGAAGACCGGCAGGTCGTCCTCGTAGGCGCCGAACTTCACCGAGCCGGGGTCGGTGGGGTGGTCCCCGCGCGCCCAGGGGTACTTGGTGGCGGCGTCCAGGCAGGCCCGGGTCAGGTTGAGCCCGACGCTGACCAGCTCGCCCGTCGCCGGATCGGGGACGAACCGCTTGGGCTCCAGCCGGGTCAGCAGCCGCAGCGACTGGGCGTTGCCCTCGAAACCGCCGCAGTCCTTGGCGAACTCGTTGAGCGCTTCCTCGCCGTTGTGGCCGAAGGGCGGGTGCCCCATGTCGTGGGACAGGCAGGCGGCTTCGACCAGATCCGGGTCGCAGCCGAGCGCGGCGCCGAGCTCGCGGCCGACCTGGGCGCATTCCAGGGAGTGCGTCAGCCGCGTACGGGGACTCGCGTCCCAGTCGTACGAACGCGTCCCCGGGGTCACCACCTGGGTCTTCCCGGCGAGCCGGCGCAGGGCGGCGGAGTGCAGGACGCGGGCGCGGTCACGCTGGAAGGCGGTCCGCCCGGGCCGTTTGTCGGGCTCGGTGGCCCAGCGCTCGGTGTCGGCGGGATCGTACGGCTCGCCGGGCAGGTCGAGGGCGGGTCGGACAGGTGCGGTGGTGCCTTCCATGCCTTCCATGGTCAAACGGTAACCGCACGAACCGACAAGACGAGGCAAGAGGAGCAATCCGAGCGATTGGGACCGGGCCGGCCGTCAGGCGGTGGCCAGTTCGAGCGGCTCCCCGTGGCCTACGGGCCCTGCGAGCGCGGCGGCGGCTTCGTCGTAGCGCTGGAGCACCAGCCGGGCCAGCGCCGGATGCGCGCCCAGCGGGGCCGCGGCCGGACCCGGCGCGGCGGCGGCGCTCGCCGCGGCGAAGCGGCCCGGGGCGGTGAAGTAGGAGGCGACCGCGACCCGGTGGAGGCCCCGCGCGGCCAGGGCCCGTACGGCGGCGGGCACGGAGGGCGCGGTGCCCGAGGCGTAGGCGGCCACCACGGGCACCCCGCCGAGCCGCTCCGAGAGCAGGTCGGCGGTGGCCCGCACATCGGCGGCGGAGTCGGGGTCGCGGGACCCGGAGGCGGCCAGCACCACCGCCGACCCGGCGCTCCAGCCGGCCTCCACGAGCCGCTCGTACAGGGCCTCGACGAGCAGCGGATGCGGGCCCAGCGGGGCGGCGACACGGGTCCGCAGGTGCCCGGCGCGGGCGGCGGAGGCCGGCAGGTCCCGCTTGACGTGGGTGCCGCGGCCGAGCAGCAGCGGCACCAGGACGGCGTCCCCGCGGGCCCGGTCGAGGGTGTGCTCCAGCAGCGGGTGGTTCAGCTCGATGTGACCGAGCCGGACGTCGAGACGGGGGCGGAGCTCACGGACCCGTTCGAGCAGGGCTTCGACGGTGTGGAGGGCGCGCGGATCGCGGCTGCCGTGGGCCACGGCGACGAGGACGGGCTGCTGCATGGGAGGACTCCTGCGTGGTGTCGGGGACGCAGACCGCTGAGCTGCGCACCGAGCTGGGCGGTGATCCGGGTCAGCAGCTCCGCCGTGGTCGCGGGCGGAAGCGGTGGAAGGGACTGGGGCAGGGGCAGGGGCAGGGACTGGGACTGGGACTGGGACTGGGGCAGGGACTGGGACTGGGACTGGGGCAGGGACTGGGACTGGGACTGGGACTGGGGCAGGGACTGGGACTGGGGCAGGGACTCGGGAGGATGCGCCGGCTCCGTCATGAACCGATCCTGCGCGCGACAGGTTGCCTCCGCGTTGCGCCGGGGTGACGGGTGTTTTCCGGCTGCTCACAGGGGGGTGGACGGCGAGGGTGGGATCGGCCCGGGCTCCCCTGTGCGCGGGCGCGGGCGCGGACGCCGGTGCCGGGAGGCTCGGGGGACGGGGACGGGGACGGGTGGGGGTCACATGGATGGCTTCCTGAACTGGGCGGCCCGCGGATGCAGAGCGCCGCCCGCCGGCGCGGCCGTCCCGGGCGGTGCGGAGCCGGTCCGGGCGTCGGCCTGCACCCACGGGGAGCCGGAGGCGGGGGACCGCGGGCTGCTCCTGTGCGCGGCCTCCCGGCCCGCCCTGGAGGGCCGGGTCTCCTTTCTCGTCCCGGCGCCGGGGCGGGGAGCGGCGTACGCCGCGGTGCGGCACCGGGCCCTAGCCCGGGCGGGAAACCGCCGGGACCGTACACGCGTCCGTAGACGACGGAGCCACCAGCAGGACCGATAGGGCCGACGAGGCCGACCAGGTCGACAAGGGGAACGCATTGAGGCGTGCAGGGCGAGTGCTACGAGGTCTGCCGGGGGCGGCGCGGGAGCGGCTGAAGGGCGTGCGGATCGGGGTGCCCCGGACCGTACGGGCCCGGCGGCGGGCCGTGCGGGTGGTGATGGCGGGCTGCGTGCTCGCCCTGCTGCCCTCCGCGTGGACGCACGCGTCCGCCGGGCCCCGGCTGCGGACCACCGCCGACGCGCCGGCCGCCGAGGTGGCCGTGGTGTTCGGTGCCGGGCTGTGGAAGGGCCGGCCCACGCCGTACCTCGCGCGCCGCCTCGACGCCGCCGTCGAGCTCTACCGCGCGGGGAAGGTCAAGGTCGTCCTGGTCACCGGCGACAACAGCCGCACCGACTACGACGAGCCCGACGCGATGCGCGCGTACCTGACGGGCCACGGGGTGCCCGACGCCCGCGTCGTCAGCGACTACGCGGGCTTCGACTCGTGGGACTCCTGCGTCCGGGCCCGGGAGGTCTTCGGCGTGCACCGGGCGGTGCTGATCAGCCAGGGCTTCCACATCCGCCGGGCGGTCGCGCTGTGCCGGGCGGCGGGCGTGGACTCCTACGGGGTCGGGGTGTCCGACGTGCACGACGCGACCTGGTACTACGGCGGGGCCCGCGAGGTCTTCGCGGCGGGCAAGGCGGCACTGGACGCGGTGTTCGAGCCGGAGCCGCGGTTCCTGGGGCCGAAGGAGGAGGGGGTGTCGCGCGCCCTGGCCTCTCTGGCAGACTGACGCCGCGATCGGCGTATGCCGATTAGTCATATACCGATCTGTCTCGTGCGTCAGGGGTGTGGAACCGTGGCTGTTGTGGATCTGAGCGGCAAGGTCGTCGTCGTCACCGGTGGGGCCCGCGGTCTCGGCGCGGCGGCCGCGCAGGCCGTCGTGGACGGCGGGGGCAAGGTGCTGATCACCGACGTCCTGGAGGCCGAGGGCGCCGAGACGGCGGCCAAGCTCGGCGACGCGGCGCGCTTCCTGCGCCACGACGTGACCAGCGAATCCGACTGGGACGCGGTCCTCGCCTTCGCCGTGGCCGAGTTCGGCCGCATCGACGGACTGGTCAACAACGCGGGCATCTCCACCGGCCAGTTCCTGGAGCACGAGAGCGTCGAGCACTTCCGCAAGGTCCTCGAGATCAACCTGGTCGGCGTCTTCATCGGCATCAAGGCCGCGATCCCGCTGATGCGGGAGAACGGCGGCGGCTCCATCGTCAACATCTCCTCCGCCGCCGGCCTCACCGGCCTCGCCCTGACCGCCGGCTACGGGGCCTCCAAGTGGGGCGTGCGCGGACTGTCGAAGATCGGCGCGGTCGAGCTCGCGGAGTCCCGGATCCGGGTGAACTCCGTCCACCCCGGGATGACGCTCACCCCGATGACGGCCCCGGTCGGCATCGAGGCGGGCGAGGGCAACTACCCCGGCGCCCCCCTCGGCCGCGTCGGCCTCCCCGAGGAGATCGCCGCCGCCGTCGCCTTCCTCCTCTCGGACGCCGCGGGCTACATGACGGGCGCCGAACTCGCGGTCGACGGCGGCTGGACGGCCGGCCTCACGGTGAAGTACCTGACGGGACAGTGACGTACCTGACGGGACGGTGACGTGCCTGGAAGTACCTGACGGGACAGTGACCCGGCCCCGGCGCCCGGCGGATATTCGGGTGCCGCCGCCGGGGCACCGGGCTACGGTCCGCCCCGTGGAACACGACGCACCCCTCGTACGCGAGGTCCCCGGCCACCGCACCGTGCCCCTCCTCCCCGAGCGGGGCATGCTGAACGTCGACGCCGTCGACGGCCGGATCGTGTACGTCGAGATCCTCGACCGGCCCCCGCTGGGCGGGGCCTCACCGCGGCCGCCGGGAGGCGCTGAGGCGGAGCACGCGGAGATGTAACGGGAGGCTGCGGCCCGCGTAACACCCCCGACGCACGCTGGGCTCCATGCACCCCTCGGATTCCGTCACCGCCACGCACTGTCCGTACTGCGCGCTGCAGTGCGGGATGAACCTGCGCCCCGGGCCGGGCGGCGCGGGCGTGACGGTGGAGGAGCGGGCCGACTTCCCCGTGAACCGGGGCGCGCTGTGCGGCAAGGGCCGCACCGCCCCCGCCGTGCTCTCCTCCCGGGTGCGCCTCACCGAGCCGCTCGTCCGCACCGGCGCCGGGCGGCTGGAGCCGGCCACCTGGGAGGAGGCCCTCGACGCCGTCGCCGGCGGCCTCGCCCGCACACGGCGGTCGTACGGGGCCGACGCGGTCGGGGTGTTCGGCGGCGGCGGGCTGACCAACGAGAAGGCCTACGCCCTCGGGAAGTTCGCCCGCATCGCCCTGGGGACCTCGCAGATCGACTACAACGGCCGGTTCTGCATGTCCTCGGCCGCCGCCGCGCACCAGCGGGCCTTCGGGCTCGACCGGGGGCTGCCCTTCCCGCTGGAGGACATCCCCCGGACCGGCTGCGTCATCCTCGTCGGCTCCAACCCCGCCGACACCATGCCGCCGGCCCTCCGCTTCTTCCGGGAACTCCGCGAGAACGGCGGCACGTTGATCGTGGTGGACCCGCGCCGCACGCGCACCGCCGAACAGGCCGACCTGCACCTGGCCCCGCGCCCCGGCACCGACCTGGCGCTGGCGCTCGGCCTGCTGCACCTGGTGGTGGCGGGCGGGCACACCGACGAGGAGTTCATCGCCGGGCGCACCAGCGGCTGGGAGGAGGCCCGCGCGGCCGCGATGGCCCACTGGCCGGAGCTGGTGGAGCGGATCACCGGCGTGCCGGTGCCGAAGCTCCGCGAGGCGGTCGCGATGTTCTGCGCCCCCGAATCCGCGATGGTGCTCACCGCACGCGGCCCCGAGCAGCAGTCCAAGGGCACCGACACCGTCGGGGCCTGGATCAACCTCTGCCTCGCCACCGGCCGGGCCGGCCGCCCGCTCTCCGGCTACGGCTGCCTCACCGGCCAGGGCAACGGCCAGGGCGGCCGCGAGCACGGCCAGAAGGCCGACCAGCTCCCCGGTTACCGCAAGCTGACCGACCCGGCGGCCCGGGCCCACGTCGCCGGGGTCTGGGGGATCGACCCCGACACGCTCCCCGGCCCGGGCCGCAGCGCGTACGAACTCCTCGACGCGCTGGGCTCCGAGGTCAAAGCCCTGCTCCTGATGGGCTCCAACCCGGTGGTCTCGGCCCCCCGCGCCGCCCACGTCGAGGAGCGCATCCGCTCCCTGGACTTCCTGGCCGTCGCCGACGTGGTCCTCTCCGAGACGGCGGCCCTGGCGGACGTGGTGCTCCCCGTCACCCAGTGGGCGGAGGAGACCGGAACCACCACCAACCTGGAGGGCCGCGTCCTGCTCCGCCGCCGGGCCCTGACCCCGCCGCCGGGGGTCCGCTCCGACCTGGAGGTCCTGCACGGGCTGGCCGCCCGCCTCGGCATGCCGAAGGCCTTCCCGGCCGACGCGGAGGAGGTCTTCGAGGAGCTGCGGCGCGCCTCGGCGGGCGGCCCGGCGGACTACTCGGGCATCACCTACGCCCGCATCGAAGCCGAACAGGGCGTCTTCTGGCCCTGCCCCGCGGCGCCGGAGACCGCGGCGCCGGAGACCGCGGCGCCGGAGACCGCAGCGCCGGAGCCCGCGGCGGCCCCTGCCGCCCCGGCGGAGCCCGGCCCGGTGCCGCAGCCCGGCCCGGTGCCGCAGCCCGGCCCGGTGCCGGAGCCCCACCCCGGCACGCCCCGGCTCTTCCTGGACCGCTTCGCGACCGAGGACGGCCGGGCCCGCTTCGTGCCCGTCTCCCACCGCGACGCCGCCGAGGTGCCGGACACGGAGTACCCGCTCCTCCTCACCACCGGCCGGGTCGTCGCCCAGTACCAGTCGGGCGCGCAGACCCGCCGGGTGGACGAGCTCAACGAAGCCGCCCCCGGCCCCTTCGTGGAACTCCACCCCCGCCTCGCGGCCCGCATCGGCGCGGTCGACGGAGCCCCCCTCGCGGTCACCTCCCGCCGCGGCCGCGCGGTCGCCCCGGCCCGCATCACGGACACCATCCGGGCGGACACCGTCTTCATGCCCTTCCACTGGCCGGGCGAGGGCCGCGCCAACACCCTGACCAACCCGGCGCTCGACCCGGTCTCCCGGATGCCGGAGTTCAAGGTCTGCGCGGTCCGGGTGGAACCGGCCTAGGCGCCGCCCCGGGGCGCCGGCCCCGGCCCCCTCAGGGTGCGATCAGGTCCACCTTGATCACCTTGCAGGTGATCTCGTCCTCCGTCAGCCGGGCGAGGGCCGCGGCCTTCACCTCGGCCCGCTGCCCGGGCGCCAGGCCGTTGCTGATGCCCGCGCCCTCGGCCAGCCGGATCCCGGTGGGGCCGAGGAACTCGATGCTCACGAGGTAGGTGATGGTCCGCCCGCCGCTGTTGGTGACGGTCAGCCCGGCGGAGGGCCAGCGCGTGGCGGGGTCCACCCCGCACGAGTCGATCCGCACGTCGCCGACGGGCCCCCGGGAGCCGGGCGTGGGCAAGCCGGGCGTCGGGGAGCCGGGCGTACGGGAACCGGGCGTCCGGGACGCCCCGGTGACGGGCGCCGTGGCCCGGGCACTCTCCCCGTCCCGGTGCTCCGTCCCCTTGCCGCCCGGACCGACGAGGGTGATCAGCAGACCGGCCACACCCAGGGCGATCAGCGCGCCGAGCAGTCCGAGGAAGACGAACAGCGCCGTCCTGCGGCGCTTCGGCGCGGGCGCCAGGGGTCCGGCCGGCGGCCGGTCGTTCCGGCGGCGCCATCCCGGAGGCGGGTTCGAGGGGGGCACGGACACCTCCAGGGGGCCGGACCGGTGATCGTGCAGCTCAGCATCGCACCCGTCCGGCTCCGCCACACGTCGGCGCCGGGGGACCGGGGGAGCCGGGGAGCCCGGTCTCCTCGGACATGCGTCCGATCCGCATCGGGGTTCTGGTCCGGGGGTAACCATGGGTCACGCACCGGACCCAGAAAGTGGTCGCACGCCCCTCGTGGCAGCGATGTGTCGTACCCCACACTGAGGTGCGGTGCACCCGTCCTCGGAGCCCTGTGGAGGTCGCCCCCGTGCAGACCCAGAGCCTCACCGTCACCGTCAGCCCGCCCGCCGAAGAGCCCGCGGCCGAAGAGCCCGAGCCGGGGGCCGACGCCATGCACGAGGAGGAGGCCGAAGAGGCCGCAGAGGCCGAGGAGTTGGAGGGCCCGGAGCAGTCGGAGAAGGTGCCCCCGCCGCGCAGGCGCCCGGCGGAAGGCTCCGGCGGAGCGGGACCGTCCGCCGACCTCTTCCGGCAGTACCTGCGCGAGATAGGCAGGATCCCGCTGCTCACCGCCGTCGAGGAGGTCGAGCTCGCGCGGCGCGTGGAAGCGGGACTGTTCGCGGAGGAGAAGCTCGGCAGCGGAGCCCCGCTCGACCTGCAGCTCACCCTCGACCTCGACAAGCTCGTCGTCATGGGCCGGATGGCCAAGCGCCGCCTCATCGAGTCGAACCTGCGGCTCGTCGTCTCCGTCGCCAAGCGCTACGTCGGCCGCGGACTGACCATGCTCGACCTGGTCCAGGAGGGGAACCTCGGACTGATCCGCGCCGTCGAGAAGTTCGACTACGCCCGCGGCTACAAGTTCTCCACCTACGCCACCTGGTGGATCCGCCAGGCCATGTCCCGGGCGCTGGCCGACCAGGCCCGCACCATCCGGGTCCCCGTCCACGTCGTCGAACTGATCAACCGTGTCGTACGCGTCCAGCGCCGCATGCTCCAGGAGCGCGGGTACGAACCCACCGCCGAGGAGGTCGCGGTCCACCTGGAGCTGACCCCCGAGCGGGTGCTCGAAGTGCTGCGCCTCGCGCAGGAGCCGGTCTCCCTGCACGCGCCCGTGGGCGAGGAGGACGACGTCGCGCTCGGCGACCTCATCGAGGACGGGGACGCCGCCTCACCGGTCGAATCGGCCGCGTTCTTCCTGCTCCGCGAGCACCTGGAAGCGGTGCTCTCGACCCTCGGCGAGCGGGAGCGCAAGGTCGTCCAGCTCCGCTACGGGCTCGCCGACGGGCGGCCGCGCACCCTGGAGGAGATCGGGCGGATCTTCGGAGTGACCCGGGAGCGGATCCGCCAGATCGAGTCCAAGACCCTCAACAAGCTGCGCGACCACGCCTTCGCGGACCAGCTGCGCGGCTATCTGGACTGAGCACGCGGGCACGCACGCGGGTACGCGGGTACGGGAAAGGGGCGCCCCGCAGGACGCCCCTCCCGGTACCCGGCCGCGCTAGTCGACCTCGGCCACCGCCTGCGCGAACTGCGCCGCGTACAGCCGCGCGTACGCGCCGCCCGAGAGCAGCAGCTCCTCGTGCGTGCCCTGTTCCACGATCGAGCCGCTCTCCATGACCAGGATCAGGTCCGCGTCGCGGATCGTGGACAGCCGGTGCGCGATCACGAAGGACGTACGGCCGTGCGCGAGGCGCGCCATCGCCTTCTGGATCAGCACCTCGGTACGGGTGTCCACCGAGCTCGTGGCCTCGTCGAGCACCAGGATCACCGGGTCGGACAGGAACGCCCGCGCGATGGTGACCAGCTGCTTCTCGCCCGCGCTGACGCCGGCGCCCTCGTCGTCCAGCACCGTGTCGTAGCCCTCGGGCAGGGTGCGGATGAACCGGTCGGCGTGGGCCGCCTTCGCGGCCTCCTCGACCTCGGCGCGGGTGACCTCGCGCGTGGCCCCGTAGGCGATGTTCTCCGCGATGGTGCCGCCGAACAGCCAGGTGTCCTGGAGCACCATGCCGATGCCGCCGCGCAGTTCCTCGCGGGTCATCTTCGCTATGTCGACCCCGTCGAGGGCGATCTCCCCGCCGGTGACCTCGTAGAACCGCATCAGCAGGTTGACCAGCGTGGTCTTGCCGGCGCCGGTCGGGCCGACGATCGCGACCGTCTGTCCGGGGTCGACGCTCAGCGAGAGGTTCTCGATCAGCGGCTTGTCCGGCTCGTAGCGGAAGGCGACCTTGTCGAAGGTGACCTGCCCGCGCAGGTCCGCCGGACGCTCCGGAACCTCCGCGTCCGCCTCCTGCTCCGGGGCGTCCAGCAGCTCGTAGACCCGCTCCGCGGAGGCGACGCCGGACTGCACCAGGTTCGCCATGGAGGCGACCTGCGTCAGCGGCATCGAGAACTGGCGCGAGTACTGGATGAAGGCCTGCACGTCACCGATCGACAGGGTGCCGGAGGCGACCTTCAGCCCGCCGACGACCGCGACGAGCACGTAGTTGATGTTCGAGATGAACAGCATCACCGGCTGCATGATCCCGCTGACCAGCTGCGCCTTGAAGGAGGCCCGGTACAGCGCCTCGTTCTGCTCGGCGAACAGGGCCGCGGACTCCTTCTGCCGGCCGAAGACCTTGACCAGGGTGTGGCCCGAGTACATCTCCTCGACGTGCGCGTTCAGGGCGCCCGTGGACTTCCACTGCGCCACGAACTGCGGCTGCGACTTCTTGCCGATCTTCGCCGCGACGTACGCGGACACCGGGATGGTCACCAGCGCGACCAGCGCCAGCACCGGCGAGATCCAGAACATCATCGCCATCACGCCGACGATCGTCAGGAGCGAGTTGAGCAGCTGACCCATCGTCTGCTGGATCGTCTGCCCGATGTTGTCGATGTCGTTCGTGGCCCGGCTGAGCACCTCGCCGCGCTTCTGCTGGTCGAAGTACGACAGCGGCAGCCGCGACAGCTTCGCCTGCAGCTCCTCGCGCATCCGGTAGACGGTGCCGTTCATGATGTGGTTCGACAGCCGGGTGGCGACCAGCATCAGCAGACCGGCGACCGTGAAGACGGCCAGCGCCCACAGCGCCACCGCCCCGACCGCGCCGAAGTCGATGCCCTTGCCCGGGGTGAAGGCGGTGCCGGACAGCATGTCCGCCATCCCGCCCTCGCCCCTGGCGCGCAGGGCGTCCAGCGCCTGCTGCTTGGTGAGGCCCTTGTCGAAGTTCCGGCCGACGATCCCCGCGAACACCAGGTCGGTGGCCTGGCCGAGGATCTTCGGCCCGGTCACCGACGCGGCGACGCTGCCGACGACCGCGAGGATCATGCCCCACAGCTTGACCCGGTCGCGCGCGAGCGCGCTCAGCAGCCGCTTGCCGGACCCCTTGAAGTCCATGGACCGCGTCGTCGGCGGTCCCATCATCATCCGTCCTCCGGGCCCGCTCACGCCGCCTCCGCTTCCGTCAGCTGGGAGAGCACGATCTCCCGGTAGGTCTCATTGCCGGACATCAGCTCGTGGTGGCGCCCCTCGCCCACCACCTGCCCCTCGTCGAGGACGATGATCCGGTCCGCGTCGCGGATCGTGGAGACCCGCTGGGCGACGATGACCACGGTCGCCTCCTCGGTCTCGCGGGCCAGCGCCGAGCGCAGCGCCGCGTCCGTGGCGTAGTCCAGGGCCGAGAAGGAGTCGTCGAACAGGTAGATCTCCGGGCGCTGTACGAGCGTGCGCGCGATCGCGAGCCGCTGGCGCTGGCCGCCGGAGACGTTGGTGCCGCCCTGGGCGATCGGCGCGTCGAGCCCGCCCTCCAGCTCGGACACGAAGCCCTTGGCCTGCGCCACGTCCAGCGCGTGCCACAGCTCTTCGTCGGTGGCGTCGGGGCGTCCGTAGCGCAGGTTGGTGGCCACCGTCCCGGAGAAGAGGTACGGCTTCTGCGGGACCATGCCGACCGTCCTGGCGAGCAGGTCGGGGTCGAGGCGCCGTACGTCCTCGCCGTCGACGAGCACGTCGCCGCCGGTCGCGTCGAAGAGCCGGGGGATCAGCCCCAGCAGCGTGGACTTGCCGCTGCCGGTCGAGCCGATCACCGCGGTGGTCTCGCCGGGGCGGGCCACGAGGTCGACCCCGCGCAGCACGGAGGCCTCGGCGCCCGGGTAGCGGAAGTCGGCGCCGCGCAGTTCCAGCAGGCCGTGGCGGGCGAGCTCGCGGACCGGGTCGGTGGGCGGGATCACGCTGGACTCGGTGTCCAGGACCTCCTGGACGCGCTCGGCGCAGACCTCGGCGCGCGGCACCATCATGAACATGAAGGTGGCCATCATCACGGACATGACGATCTGCATCAGGTAGGCGAGGAAGGCCGTCAGCTGCCCGATCTCCATGCCGCCGCTGTCGATGCGCATGGCGCCGAACCAGATGACGGCGACGCTGGAGATGTTCACGACCACGATCACCGTCGGGAACATCAGCGCGAGCAGCTTGCCGGCCGCCAGCGAGACGCCGGTCAGGTCGGCGTTGGCCTCGCGGAAGCGGTCCTTCTCGTAGTCGTCGCGGATGAAGGCGCGGATCACCCGGTTGCCGGTGATCTGTTCGCGCAGGACCCGGTTGACCGTGTCCAGGCGCGTCTGCATCTTCCGGAACAGCGGGCGGGTCTTCAGCACGATCGCCCCGACCGACAGGCCGAGGATCGGGACGACGGCGAGCAGGACGCCGGAGAGCTTCACGTCCAGCGAGAGCGCCATGAAGATGCCGCCGACGCACATGATCGGTGCGGAGACCATCAGCGTGAAGGTCATCAGCACGAGCATCTGGATCTGCTGCACGTCGTTCGTCGTACGGGTGATCAGCGACGGGGCGCCGAAGTGGCCGAGCTCACGTGCGGAGAAGCTCTGCACGCGGTCGAAGACGCCGGCCCGGACGTCCCGGCCGAAGGCCGCGGCGGTACGGGCCCCGTAGTAGACGGCGCCGACGTTGCAGACGAGCTGGACCAGCGAGACGCCGAGCATCAGTGCGCCGAAGCGCAGGATGTAGCCCGTGTCGCCGCTGACGACACCGTTGTCAATGATGTCGGCGTTCAGCGTGGGCAGGTAGAGGCTCGCGCTGGTCTGCAGCAGTTGCAGCAGGACCAGCACGGCGATCGGTTTCCGGTACGGACCGAGATGGGTCCGCAGAAGTCGTATGAGCACGCGCAGGCTCCGGTCGGCATGATCGAGGGGGTTCACTCCATCTTCTGCCAACGGGAGGCCGGAACCCACCGCTTTTCGTAAAGCCCGGTCAAAAGGAGTAGGCCGGGCGCGGGAGGGCGTAGGCCGCGTCCGGCCTACTCCCTTCGAGCGGCATCCGGCCCGGCCGTCAGAAGGCCCCCGGGTGGATCTGGTCGCGGGTCGCGACGTACTGCTGGCGCGCCCCCTGCCAGGCCGGGTACTCCTCGTCCGGCTCGAAGAGCTGCGCCGCGGGCGCCGGCCACACGGGCGGGGTGTTCGAGGCCGGACCGCCCTGCGCCAGGCCGAGCGCCCAGGCGGCCTGCCGGGCCGCGCCCAGGGCCGCGTAGTCCGCCGGCGCCGGGACGAGCACCTGGGTGCCGAACAGCCCCGGCGCGAAGGCCTGTACGGCCGGCAGCTCGGCGGCCGCGCCGAGCAGGAACACCCGGCGGATCTCCACCCCGCGGCTGCGCAGCACGTCGAGGGCGTCCACCAGCCCGCACAGCATGCCCTCGAAGGCGGCCCGCGCGAGGTGCTCCGGCTTCATGGAGTCCCGGCGCAGCCCCGACAGGGTTCCGGCGGTGTGCGGCAGGTTCGGCGTGCGCTCACCCTCCAGGTACGGCAGGAGTACGAGTCCGTGCGCGCCCGGCGTCGACTTCAGGGCGAGCTCGCTCAGCCCCTCCAGGTCGGTGCCGAGCAGTTCGGCGGTGCCGCGCAGGGCCCGTACGGCGTTCAGGGTGTTCACCACCGGCAGGTGCCGCCCGGTGGCGTCGGCGAGGGAGGTGATCAGACCGCCCGGCTCCGACAGCGCCTCGTGGTGCACCGCCATCACCGATCCGGACGCGCCCAGCGAGACCACGGCGTCGCCGGGTCCCATGCCCAGCCCGAGCGCGGCCGCCATGGTCTCGCCGGTGCCGGCGGATATCAGCAGCCCCTCGGGCGTGGTCCCGGCGGCTTCGGCGGGGCCGAGCACCTCGGGGAGCAGCGCCCGGTGCCCCAGCGCGAGCTCGACCAGGTCGGGGCGGTAGGCGCCGGCGGCGGCGGACCAGTAGCCGGTGCCGGAGGCGCCACCGCGGTCGGTGGTCCGGCGGGCCGGGCGGCCCAGCAGCTGCCACACCAGCCAGTCGTGCGGGGACATCAGGACGGCCACCCGCCGGGCCGCTTCCGGCTCGGTGCGGGCCAGCCAGGCCAGCTTCGCGAGGGGCTGCGCCGCATGGGGGACGGATCCGACGGCCTCGACCCAGGCCTGCCGGCCGCCGAAGGACTCGATCAGCTCGGCGGCGGCGGCCTGGCCGCGCTTGTCGTTGCCGATCAGGGCGGGGCGCACGAGGCCGCCCTGCGCGTCCAGCGGCAGCAGCCCGTGCTGCTGCGCGGAGACGCCGATGGCCTGCACCCCTTCGAGGAGCCCGCCGCCGGCGGCCTCGCCGAGCGAGAGCAGCCAGGCCTGCGGATCGGTCTCGTGCGGCACCGCCTCGCCGGTGGGCTGCGGATGAGGGGCGTACCCCTGGCGCAGCACGGCGCCCGTCTCGGTGTCACAGACGACGATGCGTGTGAACGCGGAAGAGCTGTCCAGCCCGGCGACTATCCCCATGCGGAGAATTCTGCCGCACGCGGGGGCGGGCTCGACCGCCCCGGAGCGGCCCCGTCCCTTATGCGGAACCCCGCGGGTCCGCGTACGCGACTCCGGCGCGCGGGCCACGTACGAGGACCCGCGCGCCGGACCGGGCAGCTCAGGTGTTGCTCGTGCCCCATTCGTCCTCGGCCGCGCCATTGCCGCCGACCCGCGCCCGCAGGCCCCGTACCCGCCCGGCGAGGGCGTCCGGCACCGCGTCGCCGACCTTGTCGCTGACCGCGGCGAAGGCCTTGCCGGCGAACTCCCGGCCGCTCTGACCAGCGCTCTCGGCGGCGTTGCGGACCGCGGGGTTCTGCGCGAACTCGCGCGCGGACTTCTTCAACTGTTCATACCGCTCGCGTCCGGCCCGGGTCCCGAGCACGTACCCGAGGGCCAGTCCGACCGCGAACGTGACCTTGTACCGCATGCCTGCCGCCCTTCGTCGTGTGGTGCCCGGCCCGCTGGCGATACCGATTGGCGGAGCACCCCCCTGCTTGCGCTAATCTATGACTCGCAACGGGCGCTCGCCCCCTGGCCAAGGCCGGAGGTGGGCTGTTCGGTGCAACGCAGCAATCCCCTGTAGCTCAATTGGCAGAGCAGCCGACTGTTAATCGGCAGGTTACTGGTTCGAGTCCAGTCGGGGGAGCGCGGTCCCCTGTAGCTCAATTGGCAGAGCAGCCGACTGTTAATCGGCAGGTTACTGGTTCGAGTCCAGTCGGGGGAGCAAGAAGGAACGAGGACCCCAGGTGGGTCCTTTTTCTTTTTTCTGCCCTCCGCACGCAACCGGGCAGCGCCCGGCGCGGTCTCTCTGGGCAGGCGAAGCCGATCATGCGAGGCATCCGAGGCAGGAGATCGTATGAGCGGCTATGCTGCGGCAGACGGCGCGCACACATGTACGCGCCACGCCGTGAAGGGGCGGTAGCTCAGCCGGTTAGAGCAGCGGACTCATAATCCGTCGGCCGTGGGTTCGAGTCCCACCCGCCCCACTCGCGCAGGTCAGAAGAAACCTTCTGGCCAGAGGAAACGCTTCCTCCGGCCCGCGGCCGTTGCCCCGGCTTCCCGGAACCGGCTTCCCGGAACCGGCTTCCCGGAACCGGCTTCCCGGAACCGGCTTTCCGGAACCGGCTTCCCGGAACCGGCTTTCCGGAACCGGCTTCGCGCCGGTCGGCCAGAAGGTGATCTCCGGTTCCCGGTACGACGGCGTGCTGGTCGCATTCGGCACGATCCGCGGGCTGTTGGCTCATGCGGCCTTCGCCGTGGCCGGGCTCTCGGCCTTGGTCCGCTGCGGCGTAGCCCGTCCGCCGGCGATGACGGACAGGTACCGTTTGGCCATGGATCCTTCGGGGGCGAGCGCTACCGACACCGAGAGCAGCCGCCGGGCGTCAGCCGTCCAGTACTTCGGCCCCGTGATCCCCCTCGACGGGACGGCCTCGTGGGGATGAGGCACCGCATGGACCTGCACCTGGCCGGCGCACGCCTCGGCCTCAGCAGGGAGCGGTGGCTCGCGGAGGGCTTGCACGTATCGCCTGCCCTGTGGCGGCACCCAACGGGTTCCTACGCACCGGCCGAACAGGGGCCGGTCACGGCCCCCGACGGGCTTGCCGTACAGATCACAGGACCGGACTGGGGTGTGGTCCTGTCCGTCGAGCTGCGGCCCGACGGGACGGTCGCTCTGGCCTATCACTCGACCGTCGGGTGGGTGGAGGAGCGCATGCGCGTCCGCTCCCTCGAAGCCTGGGACGCTCTGCTGGACAACGCCGTGCGGCGCGGTCACGGCCTGCGGGTGCAGCACGCCCAGTTGCTCGCCACCAGTTGCACGACGGGCTGGCTCGACTGGCTGCACGGCGAGTTGTGGCTGCTGCCGGGCTCCCTGGTCCGCATCCGTGGCGGATTCCTCGACTCCCTCGTGCACTCCATCAGCCCCCGAGTGCCGGAACACAGGGCCACGACCGTGATCGGCTACGACCCCGCGGCCGTCCTGACGGGCCACCGCACCAACAAGGTCATCCCCTTCGACGGCATCGCGCACGCCCGTCTGCACCGCGGTCTCACCACGTCGGGCCTTGCGGTGACGATGACGGACGGCACCCGCCACAAACTGCTGTGGCTGTCCTCCGAACCGGCCCGCCGCATACTGACCGACCGGCTGCTGCCCGTACTCGGCTCCCGCCTGACCCGGTGAGCCGGCCGCCGCCGGGTGCCGGACCCGTCTGTGATGCTGCGCGTTCGGGGCGGTGGCAGGGGCCGGCCGGATTCATGCCCGGGTGCCCGCCCCGTGCGCCCGCCCCGGGCGGCCGTCAGAGCAGGGGCTGGACGTCGCCGTGGGTGACGGTGCGGCCGGTGGTGCGGGTGGTGAGGTCGCCCGGGGGGATGCCGGGGTGGTGTCGCGGGCCGGCCGCGGGGGCCGGGCCGTCGTCCTGGCCGGGCGCGGCGAGGGAGATGCGGGAGATCATCCGGTAGCGGTCGCCGCGGTAGACCGAGTGCACGAACTCCACCGGCCGTCCGCCGCGGTCGCTGGTGAGCCGTTCGAAGCGCAGGGCCGGGGAGAGGACCGGTACGCCGAGCAGTCCCGCCTCCTGCTCGCTGAGCACGGTCGGCTCGATGGCCTGCACCGCTTCGTGGACCGTGACGCCGTGGGCGGTGCCGAGCAGCTGGTAGAAGTCGCCGCTCTCCATGTCGGCGGGGGAGAGGCCGGGGGCGAGCTCGGCGGGGACGTGCAGGTGCTCGATGGCCATCGGTTCGCCGTCCACCAGGCGCAGCCGGACGATGGAGAAGATCCCGGCGGCCGGGGAGAGGCGCAGCTTGCGGCCGATGCCGGCGCCGGCCGGGAGGGTGGTGAACTCCAGTACGCGGCTCGCCCAGCTGCCGGAGGCCTTCGGGAGGCTGAAGCCGGGCTCGCCGCCGGCCGGCGCCAGTTCCTGGGTGACCTTGGCGGGGGCCACGAACATGCCCCGGCCGTGCTCGCGGACCAGCAGCCCGGTGGCCACCAGCTCGTCGGCCGCGGCGCGCAGGGTGGGGCGGGAGACGCCGAGCGCCTCGGAGAGCGTCCGTTCGGACGGGATGGCGTCTCCGGGTGCTCCGGAGTCCACCAGTTCCCGCAGGTACGCGCGGACCCGGGTCCGTTTCACCGCTGCCGCCGGCATCCCCTCGGTCATCGCCGCGCCCTTCCGCCCTGCCTGATCAGACCAGTTCCTGTTATTTGACCAGTTGGATCATACCTGTTGTGCGGTCGGTGTCGGCCATTTCTCTGCCCCTTCCCCTGTACTGGGCTGGTTCTGGGCTTGATTTGGGGCGGGCCAGAGGTCTTGACCACTCTCCGAGGCTGTGTCACCTTCTCTCCAGCGCTTACCAGTTGGTCAACTGGCCAAGTTGTCCAGTCCTCCCCATCGAGGTGGCAAAACCGTGAGAAATCCCGCGCATCCGCGCCTGCTCCCCATCGCAGCGGCCCTCGCCCTCGCACTGACCGGCGCCGGCCTGGCCGGCTGTTCCTCCTCCGCGGACTCCCCTGACTCCTCCGGCAGTTCGGCCGGTCCGGCCAAGCTGACGGTCTGGATCATGCGCGACAGCGTGACCGACGGCTATCTGCAGCGGTTCACGTCCGACTTCGAGGCCACCCACGCCGGTATCACCCTGGACGTCCAGATCCAGGAGTGGGACGGCATCGGCCAGAAGATCACCAGCGCCCTGGCCAGCAAGGACGCGCCGGACGTCATCGAGGTGGGCAATACGCAGGTCGCCCAGTACGCGGCCAGCGGCGGTGTGCACGACCTCAGCGACAAGGTCACCGAGCTCGAAGGCGCGGACTGGATCCCCGGCCTGGCCGAGCCCGGGAAGATCGACGGCAAGCAGTACGGCATCCCCTGGTACGCGGCGAACCGCGTGGTGATCTACCACAAGGACCTCTTCGCGCAGGCCGGCATCACGGCCCCGCCGAAGACCCGGGACGAGTGGATCGCCGACACCGAGAAGCTCAACACCGGTGGCAACGACGGGATCTACCTCGCGGGGCAGACCTGGTACGCCCTGGCCGGCTTCGTCTGGGACGAGGGCGGCGACCTCGCGGTCAAGGGCTCGGACGGGAAGTGGAAGGGCGCCCTGGACACCCCGCAGGCCCGGGCCGGCGTCGAGTTCTACAAGAAGCTGCAGGCGCTCGGCAAGGGCCCCAAGGACTCCGACGAGGCGAAGCCGCTGCAGGCGGAGGTCTTCGCCAAGGGCAAGAGCGCCCAGGTGATCTCCACCCCGGGCGGGGCCAACGCGATCATCAAGGCCAACCCGGCGCTGAAGGACAAGCTCGGCTTCTTCCCCATCCCCGGCAAGAGCGCCGACAAGCCGGGCGCGGTCTTCACCGGCGGCTCGGACCTGGTGATCCCCGAGGCGTCCAAGCACCAGGCCGCCGCCTACGAGGTGGTCAAGGCGCTGGCCGGGGCGAAGTGGCAGAGCGAGATGGCCAAGGAGATGAGCTACGTCCCCAACCGCACCTCCCTCGCCGGAGCACTCGCCGGCAACGAGGGCGCGGTGGCCATGGCGGCGGGCGCGGTGAGCGGACGGGGCACCCCCAACTCGCCGAACTGGGCGGCCGTCGAGGCCAACAACCCGATCAAGCAGTACATGACGCAGGTGCTCACCGGCGCGGACCCGGACGCAGCGGGC
Organism: Streptomyces sp. NPDC002104; assembly: GCF_053593795.1. Taxonomy (NCBI): domain Bacteria; kingdom Bacillati; phylum Actinomycetota; class Actinomycetes; order Kitasatosporales; family Streptomycetaceae; genus Streptomyces; species Streptomyces sp. NPDC002104. The sequence continues at coordinate 27,119 of NZ_JBSFDF010000057.1, forward strand.
AAGGCCGCCTCCGAGGCCATCACCAAGGCCCTCAACAGCGCCTCCTGACAGGAGAGTCACCGCCGTGTCCACCGCTCCTCCCCCGGCCCGCACCCGGGTCTGGCCGTACCTGCTGGTCGCCCCCACCGTGGTGGGCGCGGCGTTCCTCCTGGTCTATCCGCTGCTGCGGAACCTGCTGATCTCGGTCCAGCACTTCCGGATGGCCGAACTGATCCACGGCCGCGCCCCGTTCGTCGGCGCCGCCAACTACACCGCGCTGCTCGGCGATCCGGAGTTCTGGGCGGTGGTCCGCCGCACCCTGTGGTGGACCCTGCTCAACACCGCCCTGATCACCGGCCTCGGCACGCTGATCGCGCTGATGCTGATCCGGCTCGGCCGCCGGATGCGGCTCGCGGTGATGAGTGCGCTGGTGCTCACCTGGGCCACCCCGGTGATCGCCGCCACCACCATCTTCCAGTGGCTGTTCCAGTCCCGGTTCGGAGTGGTCAACTGGATCCTTGACCAGTTGGGGCTGCACGGCTTCCGGGAATACGCCTGGTTCGCGCACGACCGCTCCACCTTCGCCATCCTGGTGGCCCTGGTCGTCTGGCAGTCGGTGCCGTTCGCCGCGCTCACCCTGTACGGCGGGCTGACCACCATCCCCGCCGAACTGTACGAGTCCGCCCGGCTCGACGGCGCCGGAGCGTGGCAGACCTTCCGCCTCGTCACCTTCCCGATGCTGCGGCCGCTGTTCGCCCTGATCACGTCCCTGGAGGTGATCTGGACCTTCAAGTGCTTCGCCCAGATCTGGGTGGTCAGCCAGGGCGGCCCGAACGGCGCCACCACCACCCTTCCCGTGTACGCCTTCCAGATCGCCCAGTCCCTGCACAAGTACGACGTCGGGTCGGCCGCGTCGACGCTGACCGTGCTGATCCTGCTCGTCGCGCTGGTCGCGACCCTGCGCCGGATGTACCGCCAGGAAGGCGAGACCCCGTGACAACCTCCGCCACCGCAGTCCGCGCCCTGCGCCGGCTCCCGCTCACCCTGGCGGCGCTGGCCGTCCTCGTCACCTCGGCCTTCCCGGTGTACTGGATGGTGATCACCGCCTTCAAGCCGACCACCGAGATCCAGTCCGAGACTCCCGGCTTCCTGCCGCTGCACCCCACCCTGGACCACTTCGTCACCGCGGTCCGCGCCCCGGGCTTCGGCTCGTACTGGCGCAACAGCCTGCTGGTCACCCTCGGGGCGGTGCTCCTGGCGCTCGTGGTCGCGCTGCTCTCCGCCTTCGCGGTCGGCCGGATGCGCTGGCGCGGCCGCCGGGCCTTCCTGCTCCTCGTGTTCACCGCGCAGATGGCGCCCTGGGAGGCGCTGCTGATCCCGATGTACGTCATCGCCCGGGACACCGACATGCTCGACAGCCTGACCATGCTGACCCTGGTCTACTTCATGACCACCCTGCCCTTCACCATCGTCACCCTGCGCGGCTTCCTCGCCTCGATACCCGCCGAGCTGGAGGAGGCCGCCCTGGTCGACGGCTGCACCCGCACCGCGGCCTTCCGGCGGATCACCCTGCCGCTGCTCGCCCCGGGGCTGCTCTCCACCTCGCTCTTCGGCTTCATCACCGCCTGGAACGAGTTCGCCTTCGCCAACACCCTGATCATCAAGAACCAGGACGCCCGCACCCTGCCGGTCTGGCTGTCCTCCTTCGCCAATGTCTTCGGCACCGACTGGGGCGCCACGATGGCCGCCGCCAGCCTGTTCATGCTGCCCGTCCTGCTGGTCTTCCTGTTCTTGCAGAACAAGGTCACCACCGGGATGACCGCCGGCGCCGTCAAGGGCTGAGCCCGCCCCCTCTGGAGAGAATCCGTGATCCTGCCGACCCCCGTCGCGCTCGTCGCCTCCGCCGGCCACTTCACCCTCACCGGCCGCACCGCCGTGCACGCCCCCGGTGGCGCCGCTCCCGCGGCCGACCTGCTGCGCGCCCTGCTCGCCCCCGCCACCGGGCTGCCGCTGCCCCCGGAGCCCGGGGGAGCGCTCTCGCTCCTGCTCGACCCCGCCGAACGCGGGCTCGGCGAGGAGGGGTACCGGCTCCGCGTCACCCCCCAGGGGGTGCGGCTGCTCGCTGCCCGGCCCGCCGGACTGCGCCACGCCGTCCAGACCCTGCGCCAACTGCTCCCGCCCGAGGCGCTGGCCGACAGCCCGGCGCCCGGGGTCGAGTGGACCGTGCCCTGCGTGGACATCACGGACCGGCCCCGGCACGCCTGGCGGGGGGTCATGGTGGACGTGGCCCGGCACTTCCAGCCCCTCGACGTGCTCCTGCGCACCGTCGACCGGCTCGCCCTGCACAAGTTCAACGTCCTCCACCTGCACCTCACCGACGACCAGGGCTGGCGCATGCCCGTCGACGCCTACCCCCGGCTCACCGAGATCGGCTCGGTCCGTGCCCGTTCGATGCTCGGGCGGGCCGGTTCCGGCCGCTTCGACGACCGCCCGCACGGGGGCGCGTACACCAAGGACGAGCTGCGCCACCTCGTCGCGTACGCCGCCGAACGCGGCATCACGGTCATGCCGGAGATCGAGATGCCCGGTCACGTCCGGGCCGCCCTCGCCGCCTACCCGCACCTCGGCAACCGGCCCGAGCGGCGACTGGACGTGTGGACCGAGTGGGGCGTGTGCGAGAACATCCTCGGCGTCCACGACGAGGTGCTGGACTTCTGCCGCACCGTCCTCGACGAAACCATGGACCTCTTCCCCTCCCGCTACGTCCACCTCGGCGGCGACGAATGCCCCACCGTCGAGTGGGAGACCAGCCCCGCCGCGCTCGCCCGCACCGCCGAACTGGGGCTGGCGGCACCGAGGGAGCTCCACGGCTGGTTCCTCGCCCAGGCCGGCGCCCACCTGGTGGCCAACGGCCGGCGCCCGGTCTGCTGGGCCGAGAGCGGCGGCGGTGCGCTGCCGAAGGACTTCACCGTGATGCCGTGGCGGGACGCCGACCACGGCCTGGCCGCCACCCGCCTCGGCCACGACGTCGTGATGGCCCCGTTCCGCTCCACGTACCTCGACTACCCGCAGTCCGCCGGCGCGGACGAGCCGCTCGGGCAGGACGGCGCGATCGTCGATCTGCCCGCCGCGCACGCCAACGAGCCCGCCCCCGCCCAGTGGTCGGCCGCCGAGCGGGACCGGGTGCTCGGGACCCAGGCCCAGCTGTGGACCGAGTTCGTCACCACCGAGGAACGCTTCGACTACCTGGCCTACCCGCGGCTGTGCGCGATCGCCGACCGTGCCTGGAACCCGGCCAGCGACTACTCCGGCGACTTCCTGCCCGCGCTCGCCCGGCACCGCCCGCGGCTGGCCGCCCTCGGCGTCCACCACGCCGACCGGCCCTGAGACCGGGGGCCGGCGGTCCGCGCCGCCGGCCCCTCGCACCACCCCGCAGTGCAGCCCAGCCCCCCGGCTCGCCGGCTCCGGCCCGCGCAGCCACCCATGGAAAGGGATCCACGTGTCAGCTCGACCGCGCTCGAACTCCCGGCTCCTCGCCGCCGTGGCGCTCGCCTCGGCCGCCGGCCTGGCCTCCGCCGCGCTGGTGGCCGCACCGGCCTCCGCCGCCGCCGACGCGCTCAGCGTCCAGTACCGCACCAGCGCCGGCGGCGCCACCGCCGACCAGACCGAGCCCTGGCTCCAGGTCACCAACACCGGCACCACCACCGTCCCGCTCAGCCAGGTGAAGCTGCGCTACTACTTCAAGTCCGACGGCCCCTCGGTGACCTACCGCTTCGCCTGTTCCTGGGCGGTCAAGGGCTGCGCCAACATCACCGGCACCTTCGGCACCCTGGCCAACCCGACGGCCACCGCGGACCGTTACCTGGAGATCGCCTTCACCGCGGGCGCCGGTTCGCTCGGCCCGGGCCAGTCCACGGGCGACATGCAGCTGCGCTTCAACCGCGCCGACTGGCAGACGCTGACCCAGTCCGACGACTACTCCTTCAGCTCCGCGCAGACCTCGTACGCCGACGCGCCCCGGGTCACCCTGGAGCACAACGGCGCCCTGATCTGGGGCACGGCCCCCGCCGGCAACGACCCCACCACCCCGCCCACGACGCCGCCGACCACCCCGCCCACGACGCCGCCGAACGACCCGAACGCACCGGTCCTGTTCGACGACTTCACCTACACGTCGAGCGGCGACCCGGCGATCCAGCAGCACGGCTGGACGGTCAAGTCCGGCCAGGGCGGGCCCGGCGTCCCCGGCGCCACCTGGTCCCCGGCCGACATCACCTTCCCGGTCACCGGCGGCAACTCCGTCATGAACCTGGGGCTCACCACCGACGGCACCGCGAGCGGCACCCGCGAGACCGAACTCCAGACCACGGCAAGGAAGTTCAGGAACGGAACCTACGCCGCCCGGGTCAAGTTCGACGACACCCCGACCGGCGGCCCCGACGGCGACCACGTCAACCAGACCTTCTTCGCCTTCACCCCGCTCAACCGCCCGATGGACCCCGACTACAGCGAGCAGGACTTCGAGTACCTGCCCAACGGCGGCTGGGGCGAGCAGGGCAACATCATGTACGAGACCACCTGGGAGACCTACAACCCCGACCCGTGGAACGCCGTCAACGCCCACGGCCAGCAGCGCCAGTCCTACGACGGCTGGCACGACCTCGTGTTCACCATCGACAACACCAGCGTCACCTACTACATCGACGGCCAGCAGGTCGCCGCCCACGGCGAGCCCTACCTGCCGGAGACCGGCCAGTTCATCGACTTCAACCACTGGCTGATCGACCTGAACGGGCAGACCAGCAGCACCCCGCGCTCGTACGACCAGCAGGTCGACTACGTGTACTTCGTCAAGGACCAGGTACTGACCCCGGCCCAGGTCACCGGCAACATCGCGGCCCTGCGTGGTGCCGGCACCACCTTCAAGGACACCGTCCCCGGCAGCTGACCCAGCCCTGCCCGTCGTCCGCCGACCGCCGATCCGGGCGGTCGGCGGACGAGGCATGCCGCCCGTTCCGGTGCCCCCGGCCGCGCGGAGGGCGGTCGCTGCCGCCGCCCGTGCTCAGGGGAAGCGCAGGGTGAGGGCGAGCCCGCCCTCGGCGCCGGGGCGAGCCGTCAGCGTGGCGTGGTGGGCCCGGGCGATGGAGGCGGCGATGGAGAGTCCGAGGCCGTGGCCGGTGGTGGCGGTGCGGTCGGCGTCGAGGCGGCGGAAGGGCTCGAAGAGGCCGGGGACGCGGTCGGCGGGGATCCGGGGGCCGGTGTTGGTCACCGTCACGGCGGAGGCGTCGAGGCGTACGAGGACGTGGCCGCCCGGGTGGTTGTACTGGACGGCATTGCGGATCAGGTTGGTCAGCAGGTGGCGCAGGAGGACGGGATCGCCCGGAACGACCAGCGGTGCGGCGGCCTCCGTGTCGAGGAGCACGCCGGCCCCGGCCGCGAGCGGGGAGAGTTCGGCGGTCAGGAGCCGGGCGGTCGCCGCGACGTCCACGGGCTCGGTCCTCTCCAGCCCGCGGTCGCTGCGGGCCAGCAGCAGGAGCGCGTTGATGAGCCCTTCCGCCTCCCGGTTGGCGGTGAGCAGATCCTCGCGGACTTCGGTGAGGCCGTCGGGCAGGGGGTCGGCGAGGCCGACCTGGAGGGTGGTGCGCTGGACGGCGAGGGGCGTCTTCAGCTCGTGGGAGGCGTTGGCGACGAAGCGGCGCTGGCTCTCGAAGGACTTCTCCAGCCGGTCGAGCATGGTGTCGAAGGTGTCGGCGAGCCGGTGCAGTTCGTCGTCCGGGCCGGTGAGCGCGAGGCGCTGGTGGAGGTTCTGCTCGCTGATGCGGCGGGCGGCTTCGGTCATGGAGGCGACGGGCCGCAGGGCGCGTCCGGCGAGCCACCGGCCGAGGAGTCCGGCGAGGAGGGCCATGACGAGGAGGCCGACCGCGGACCACAGGGCCATCTGGCGCAGCGCGGTGTCCTGGACGGCCTGCACGGTCCGGTCGATCTTCCGGATCGCGGCGACGTCGCTCGGCGGCTCGCGCGTGAGGTCCGGGCGGGTCGGGAGCGCGGGTGCGGGTTCGAAGGGGTTCGGATTCGGCTCTCCGCTGGGCTGCCCGCTCGTCTGCCCGCTCGGTGCGTCGCTCGTCCGCCCGCTCGGCGGGTCGCTCGGGAGGTCGCCGTACGAAACCGAGATGCCCTGGACCTGCTGGGCCGTTCCGTAGCGTGCGAGCACCACGACGAAGGCCAGGAGCAGGATCCCGGTGAGCAGGAAGAGCCCGGAGAAGGCCAGGGCCAGGCGGGTGCGGAAGGGCAGTCCGTGCAGGAGCGCCCGGGGGTTCAGTCGCACAGCCGGTACCCCTCTCCCTTGTCGGTGAGGATCAGGCAGGAATCGCCGAGTTTGCCGCGCAGGCGGCTGACGGTGGTGCGGACCACGCCGGTGGCCGTGTCGAGGTGCTCGTCCCAGACCGTGCGGACGAGCTCGTCGTGGGTCACCGGTCCGCCGCCGGCGCACATCAGCAGGCGCAGGACCGCGGTCTCCTTCGCGGACAGCTCCAGCGTCCTGCCCTCCACGGACACCTCACGGCGCGCCTCGTCCAGGGTGAGACGGCCCAAGCGGAGGACGGACGGGGGCGGTTTCGGGGCGCGCCGGCTCAGCGCCCGGACCCGGGCGACGAGTTCGCTGAAGTCGAAGGGCTTGGCCAGGTAGTCGTCGGCGCCGAGCTCGGTCAGGCCGTAGATCCGGTCGGTCAGCTCGCCGGCGGCGGTGAGCATCACGATCCGCGGCGGGTCGGTGAGCTCACGCAGCCGCCTGCAGACCTCGTCACCGCTCATGACCGGCAGGTCGCGGTCCAGGATGAGCACGTCGTAGGCGGTGAGCAGGCACATCCGCTCGGCCTCGTCGCCGGTCGCGGCGATGTCCACGGCCATCGCCTGGCGGCGCAGGCCGGTGGCGAGGGTGCGGGCCAGGACGCGGTGATCTTCGGCTACCAGGACTCTCATGGCTCCAGCAAACCAAGATCACGATTGCAGGCGGATAAAGACGCGGAAGAGCGCGGTGGGGGCTGACCGGCAGCGTGACCGGCCGGACCGTTCGGCGGTTCCTTATGCCGCTGTAACACGCTTACTTTCCAGTAAACGGCGGGCTGCTTTCGTCTGGGCATGAACTTCGTCAAGCGTGCCGGGACGAGCCTTGCGGCCAGGAAAGCCAGGACCGCCGCCCTGCTCGCGATCTTCCTCGTCCTCTGCACGCTGCTCCTCGGCGGATTCCTGCTGCAGGCCGCCGCCGCCCGCCAGGAGGCCGCCGCGCAGCGCACCATCGGCGTCGACGTGACGGTCAGGAAGGAGGGGCTGACCCCGGCCCTGGCCGACCGGCTCGGCGGCTCCGCCCTGGTGCACCGCTACAACGCCGAGATCCGGGTGCGGGCCGCAGCCCAGGGGTTCACACCGCTGACGTCCAAGGTCCCGGAGCCGGCCGCGGCCGAGGAGGAAGCGGCGGGCGGGGAGAAGGCGGCGGGCGGGGAGAAGGCGCCGGGCGGGGAGAAGGCGGCGGGCGAGCTGGCCGTGCACGGGGTGCGGGATTCGGACATGCTGCTGCCCTTCTCGTACGGCTCGACCCGGCTCACGGCGGGCCGGGGCATCACCCCCGAGGACGCGGGCCGTGACGTCGCGATGGTCGAGCGGCGTCTGGCCGACAAGAACCGGCTGAAGGTGGGCGACACCCTCCGGGTGCGCTCCGCGGACGGCGAACGCACCATGCCCGTGACGGTCGTCGGCATCTACCGGGACTCGGCGCAGGAGCCGGCGATGTGGGTGGCGCCGCACGAACTGCCCGGCAACAGGGTGTACGTCCCGGTGGGCACCGCCCGGAAGCTCGGCGGCGGGACCGCGACGGTCAGCGAAGCGGTCTACAAGATCGGCTCGCCGGACCGGGCGCGGCGGCTGCACGCCGAGACCGCGAGGCTCCTGGGCGGGGGCGGCTTCGACTTCCGCGTCAACGACAAGGCGTACAAGGACCAGGTCCGCCCGATCCAGCGGGTCGGCACGTTCGCGGGCCTGCTCGTCCGGGTGATCGCCCTGGCCGGCGCGCTGATCCTCGGACTCATCGTGATGCTGCAGATCCGAGAGCGGCGCTCCGAACTCGGAGTGCTGCTCTCGATGGGCGAGCGGAAAGGGAAGCTCATCGGCCAGCACGCCGTCGAGATGGCGGCCGTGGCCCTGCCCGCCGTCGCGCTCGCCGCTCTGGCCGGATCGCTGGCCGGCCAGTCCGCGGGGGACGCCTTCCTGGGCGGCCGGGACGACAAGCCGGTACCGGCGGCCCGGTCCCAGGCCCCCGCGTTCACTCCGCCCACCGTGCGGGTCGAGCCGGCCGACGTCGGCAAGGTCGCCGGCATCGCGCTGGGGATCTCCCTGGTCTCCACCGTCGTCCCCGGCATCGCCATCCTGCGCCTGCACCCCCGGTCCATCCTCACCGACACCGAATGACCGTCCCCCACGTCACCGCACGGCCATCCGCCGGCACGGACCGAGAAAGCCGATCCCCATGAACTTCGTCAAACGCGCAGGGCTCAGCCTGTGGGCCCGCAAGGGCCGCACCCTGATCACCCTCGCCACCTTCCTCGTCATCTCCGTGATGGTCCTGGCGGGCGTCCTGATCAACGGCGCGACGGCCCGGGCCGAACGCGACGCCAAGCGCTCGGTCGGCGCCGAGGTCAACCTCGACCTGGACATGAGCCAGATGGGCAGCGCGGCGCAACTGCAGGCACCGAGCATCGAGGCCGCGACCGTCGACAGGATCGGGTCCCTGCCCCAGGTGCAGAAGTACACCTACTCCCTGTGGGACCGCGTCCTGCTGACAGGCAAGAACAAAGTGGTCGACAGTGGTGCGAAGGACTCCATGGGCCTGGGCCCCGGAGGGACGCTGGGCATGGGCGTCCTGGACTCCTCGCTGCTGCCCGACTTCCGCAGCGGCAAGTCCACCCTCGTGTCCGGCTCGCACATCACGGCCGCCGACAAGGACAAGAAGCAGCTCCTGATCGAGGAGCGCCTGGCCGAGCTGAACGGCCTCGCGGTCGGCGACAGGATCACCCTCACCGGCAACGACGAGAAGACCACCGGCGAGTTCACCGTCGGCGGCATCTACCGCGACCCGCGCCCCACCACCGACGCCGACCCCGAGTTCGGCATCAGCCCCGCCAACATGCTCTACGGACCGGTGGGCGGCCTCGCCGCGCTCGGCTCCGGGAGCAGCACGCCCACGAGGGTCAGCAAGGCGACGTTCCTCCTGAACGACGCCGACGGACAGGACGCGTTCAAGAGCGCGGCGAAGCAGCTCGCGGGCAAGGCACTGACCGGCTTCAAGCTCGACGCCAACGACAAGGCCGTCCAGCAGATGACCGGCCCCCTCAAGAGCATCCGCTCCACCGCCACCGTCGCCATGTGGCTGATGGCCCTCGCGGGCGCCGCCGTACTCGCCCTCCTGGTCAACCTGGCCGTCAAACAGCGCCGCACCGAGTACGGCGTCCTGCTCGCGATGGGCGAGAAGAAGGGCAGGCTCATCGCCCAGCAGGCCCTGGAAATCGTGGTCGTCGCCGCTGTCGCCATCGGCGTGAGCTCCCTGTTCGCCCCCCGGCTCACCCAGAGCGCCGGCCAGGCACTGCTCGGCAAGGAAGCCTCCGCCGCCGCGGAGAAGCTCGGCTCCTGGAAGCCCCCCGCCGTCGGCAGCACCGGGCTCGGCGAGGGCATCGACTGGAACGACCGGCCCGTCGACAACGCCGACCCCATCGACAAGATCACCGTCGCACTCGACCCGGCGGACCTCGCCGCCGTCGCAGGCATCGGGCTGGGCATCGGACTCCTCGCCACCGTCCTCCCGGCCGCCTCCGTCCTGCGCCTGAGCCCCCGCACCATCCTCACGAAGGGCAAGTGACCCGCCATGACCACGCCCACCACCCCCACCAAGCCCACCACCCCCACCGGGACCACCACGACCCCCGAGACCGCGGCCCCGCCCGTCCTCCGCCTGTCCGGCGTCAGCCACACCTACGCCGGCCAGCGCCGCAGGACCACCGTCCTGCGGGATGTCGACCACTCCTTCGAACGCGGCGTCTTCTACACGATCCTGGGCCCCTCCGGCAGCGGCAAGACCACGCTGCTCTCCCTCGCGAGCGGCCTCGACACCCCCACCAAGGGCACGGTCACCTTCGACGGGCAGGACCTCACCGAGCTCGGCCTCGGCCGCTACCGCAACAAGCACGCCGCCACGGTCTTCCAGCAGTACAACCTCCTCACCTACATGACCGCCCTCCAGAACGTCACCACCGCCATGGAGATCACCGGCGCGAAACCCGCCACCGGAAGCCGCAGGGCCCGCGCCCTGCACCTCCTCGAAGACATCGGCCTCGACAAGGCGGCGGCCACCCGCAATGTCCTGCAGCTCTCCGGCGGTCAGCAGCAACGCGTCGCCATCGCCCGCGCGCTCGCCTGCGACGTCGACATCCTCTTCGCCGACGAGCCCACCGGGAACCTCGACGAGGACACCGCCCAGGGCATCATCGACACCTTCCGCGACCTCGCGCACCAGCAGAACAAGTGCGTGGTCGTCGTCACCCACTCCCAGCAACTCGCAGCCCAGTCCGACCGCATCCTCACCCTGCGCAAGGGCAGGCTCACGGAACAGACCAACGCGTGAGGAGACCCGCGCCCGCGCGGCCCTGACCGTGTGGCCGTCGACCTCCCGAGACTCCACCGGACGGCCGGCGGAAGGCAGCCCGTGGTTTGTCACACAACGGTCATGAACGGAGGAGAACCGGCTGTCCGACGCCGGCCGTCCTCACGGCTGTATCCGCCCTTTCCAGAGGAGAGCCGTCCACCATGATGCGTGTTCGCCCCCAGGCAGTCCCGGCCGCTTCCGCCCGGGGCCGCGGTGGCTCCGCGGCCCGGCTGTTCGCCGCCGCCACCTGCCTGTTGCTCCTCACCGCCTGCGGGTCCGGCAGCGACGGCGACACGGCGGGGGCGGACGACTCGAAGGTGTCCGCCGACGTGGCGGGTGTGCGGGCCGCGGCGTCGAAGGCGGCCGTTCCGCCCAAGGTGACGACCGGGGCCGTACTGGACTTCGACCTGATTCCGGGGGCGGGGAAGACGGTGGGCACCGGTCAGCCGGTGTCCCTGCAGTTCGAGAAGCCGGTCAAGGACAAGGCCGCGGTGGAGAAGGCGCTGACGGTCACCGCGTCGACCCCGACCGAGGGCTCGTGGGGCTGGGTCACCACCCCCACGGGCCACGACCGCCTGGACTGGCGTCCCAAGAGCCCCTGGAAGCCCGGTACGGACGTCACGGTCAAGGGCACGCTCACCACGGTCGACCCGGGCGGCGCGCACTTCGACCGGGACCTGAACCGCACCTTCACGATCGGCCGGGACCAGCAGCTGACCGCCGACCTCGACACCCACCGGCTCATCGTCGAGCGCGACGGCAAGGTGGTGAAGTCCATTCCCATGTCCGGCGGCCAGCCCGTCAAGGGCCGCCAGTCCCGGCTGGGCACCTACGCCCTCAAGTCCCGGGAACCCAAGGTGCACATGACCTCCGCGTCCGTGGGCGGGCCGGTGGACTATGACGTGGTGGTCAACTGGGGCATGCGGGTGACCGACACCGGCGCCTACGTCCACCAAGGGGTTCCCGAGGCGCAGCAGTACATCGGCAGGAGCAACCACAGCGCCGGCTGCATCGGGATGACCCCGGCCGACTCGAAGTGGCTCTTCGACAACACCCTCCTCGGCGACCTGCTCACGATCAAGGGCCGGGAAGCCATCAAGAACGTCGACGGCCCCGGCAACGGATACGCCGACTGGAGCATCGGCTACGAGGAATGGAAGAAGCTCAGCAAGGCCTCCTGACCCACCGCCCGCGACGGCCTGCGCCGTCGGCCTCCGCGGCCGTCCGCCTCCGCGGCCGTCCGCCTCCGCGGCCGTCCGCCTCCGCGGCCGGCAGCCGCGCCCGGCCGGCCGGCCCCGGCGCGGCTGCTGTCATCGACGGGCCACGGCCGTCAGGAGGCCTCCGTTTCGTCCGCCAGGTGGCGCAGGACGTCCTTCAGGTCGCCGCGGCGGGCGAAGGCCGTGCGCTGGCGGTGGGCGCCCGAGCCGTCGCGCAGCAGGCCGGCCATGGTCTTCGCCGCGTGGTCGAGGTCGCCGGACGCGGCCAGTTCGGGGGCCACCAGGTCGAGCAGGGCCTCCGCCAGGTCCGCCGCCGGGAGCTCGACCCCCGTGTACGGATCGAGCCCGAAGCCCTCCAGACCGTCGTGGGCCGCCCGCCACCGCGCGAGGCGCAGTACGTCCTCCCGTACGGGCGGGTCGGGACGCTCCTCGGCGATCTCGCGCAGGGCCGTGGCGACGAGGGCGCGGGCCAGTTCGGCCTGGAGGATGGCCGAGTCGATGTCCGGGGACATGTCGGGGGCCCGCAGTTCGAGCGTCGGCCAGTTCCCCGAGGGCCGCAGGTCCCAGTAGACCATCTTGGTGTCGAGGGCCGCCCCCGAGCCGAGCAGGGTCTGCACCGAGCGCCGGAAGTGGGCCGTCGAGGTGAAGTGCGGGGGCAGGCCCGCCGAGGGCCATCCCGCCCAGGCCATCGCCCGCCAGCTGGCGTGACCGGTGTCGCGGCCGCCCCAGAAGGGGGAGTTGGCCGCCAGTGCGATCAGCGTGGGCAGCCAGGGCCGGAGCCGGTTGGAGACGGCCACCGCCGTGTCCACGTCGAGGGTGCCGATGTGGATGTGCCGGCCGCAGCTGACCAGGGTGTCGGTGAGCGCGCCGAACCGCCGGGCCTGCTCGCGCTGGCGCGGCTCGTCGTCGGTGAGGTGGAGCGGGCCCTCCAGGGCGACCACCGGCGAGGGCGCGGCCAGCAGCCGGCAGCCGTGGGCGCGGGCGGCCCGCGCGAGGGTCCGCCGCAGGCCGGCGAGCTCGGTGCGCAGGGTCGCGGCCGAGTCGGCGACGGGGGTGGAGATCTCCACCTGGTAGCGGGTGCCTTCGGGGTGCAGTTCGTGGGGGAGCCCCGCGGCGGTGGACAGGACGAGCGGGGCGGCCGGGACCACCCGCAGGGTGCGGGCGTCGACGAGGAGGAACTCCTCCTCGACCCCCAGGGTGAGGGGGAAGACCGGGTCGGTCGCGGTCGCGCGGGGTGCCCCCGTCTTCGCGGTGTCGGTCCTCGTGGTGCCGGTGCTCGTGGTGCTGGTGCCAGGTTCGATCACTGCGCCTCCCTGGACATACGAGTCTTTTCATCATGAGCTGAACTCCAGGCGAGGAGCGCACGTCTATTCGGTCAAATGTCCGGTGATAGTGGCGAGTTACCGGCAAGGAATGCGCCACCGCGGGGCCCGGGTTCCGGGTGGGGTGAATGGTGCGCGTGCGCGGCTCCGGCCGGGGTCCGGGCAGGGGCCGGCCGGGCAACGCCAGGGCTCCGGCCGGGCACCCGCCCAGGCGCCGGCCGGGCACCCGCCCAGGCGCCGGCCGGGCACCCGCCCAGGCGTCGGCCGGGCACCCGCCAGGGCTCCGGCCGGGGTCCGGGCAGGGGCGGCTTATCATCCGTTGTGACTCGTAAGACCGCACCGCCTCCGCCCGCGCTCTCGCCCCCGCGCCCCCGGCGCCGCATATGGGCCGACCTCACCCCGCTCAGAACGTCCCCGGACTTCCGGCGGCTGTGGTTCGGCGGAATCGTTTCCTGGCTCGGCCAGGCGATGACCGCCCTGGCCATTTCGCTCCAGGTCTACGAGATCACCGGCTCCAGCTTCTCCGTCGGACTGGTCGGGCTCTGCTCCCTCGTCCCCCTGGTCACCTTCGGGCTCTACGGCGGGGCCATCGCCGACACCGTCGACCGCCGCAAACTCGGCCTCGTCAGCGCGCTCGGCCTGGCCGCCCTCTCCTTCGCCCTGGCCGGCGCCGCGCTCCTGGACTACCACCGGGTCTGGCTGCTGTACTCCGTCGTCGCGCTCCAGTCCCTCTGCGGGGCCCTGAACGGGCCCGCCCGGTCCGCGATGATCCCGCGGCTGCTGCCGGCCGAGCAGCTGCCCGCCGCCAACGCGCTGAACTCCGTGGTCATGACCTTCGGGATGACGGCCGGCCCGGCACTGGGCGGGGTCATCGTCGGCTGGTGGGGCTACCAGGCCGCGTACCTGATCGACGCCCTCACCTTCGGCGCCGCCCTCTACGCGACGTGGCGGCTGCCGCCGATGAAGCCCGAGGGGGCGGGCGACCGCACCGGGCGGGCCTCCGTACTCGACGGCCTGCGCTTCCTGGGGACCCGGCCGAACATCCGGATGACCTTCTTCTCCGACCTGGCCGCCATGGTGCTGGCCCAGCCGAAGGCGCTGTTCCCGGCCGTCGCCGTGCTCTGGTACGGCGGCGACGCCAAGACGGTCGGGCTGCTCGTGGCCGCCCCCGCCGTCGGCGCGCTGTTCGGCGGGCTGCTCTCCGGCTGGCAGGGGCGGATCCGGCGGCACGGGGTGGCGATCCTGCTCTCCGTCGCCGCGTGGGGGCTGGCCATCGCCGTGTTCGGGCTGACCCGCCAGCTCTGGCTCGGGCTGGTCTTCCTGGCCCTGGCCGGCTGCGCCGACAGCATCTCGATGGTGTTCCGCACCACCATGCTCCAGGCCGCGACCCCGGACGGGATGCGGGGCCGCCTGCAGGGCGTCTTCATCGTGGTTGTCGCCGGCGGGCCCCGGCTCGGAGACTTCCTCGCCGGGGCCGCCGCCGAGCTCACCTCCCCGGCCGTCGCGGTCACGGGCGGCGGTCTCGCCTGCGTCCTGGTCCTGGCACTGCTGGCCCTGCGCTGGCGGGGCTTCGCCCGCTACGACGCGCGATCGCCGCAGGCCTGAGGGACGCGGGCGCGCCCGGGCCCGGACCCGCCCGGGTCGTGCGGGGGAGGCCCCGCAGGACCCCGCAGGACCTCGCAGGACCCCGCAGGACCCCGCAGGGCCGTGACCGGGCGGATTCCTACGCGTCCACCGGCTCGCGGGTGCGGTCGCTGACCTCCCCGCCGGTGTTGGCGGTGCCGGCCGGCTCGAACAGCAGGATCGCCGTCTCCCCGTCGGCCTGCGGGCAGTGCTCCACCCCGCGCGGGACCACGTGGATCTCCCCGGGGTTCAGGACGACGTCCCCGGCGCGCAGCCGGATCGTCAGGGTGCCGCTGACGACGAGGAAGAGCTCGTCGGTGTCCTCGTGGGTGTGCCAGATGAACTCGCCCTGGATCTTGGCGATCTTGACCTCGTAGTCGTTGACCCGGGCGATCCGGTGCGGGACCCACTGCTCGGTGAAACCGGCGAGCTTCTCCGCGATGTTCACCACGTGCCCCGCGACCGCCGGGCGGCCGTTCTCGTGCGTGCTCGCGTGCGTGCCCTCGTGCGTGCTCTCGGTTGTCGTCATGGGGGCAGGCTGCCCGCCAACGCCCCGGCCGGTCTTGTACGTTCCTGACATGGCAGCCGCGACGCGTCCGCGCAGTACGGTCTCGGCCTGGCAGCCGCCGGTGCCGGGGATCGCCGAGGTGTTCCACGCCCGGTTCACCGACCACGCCTACCCCGCGCACGTGCACGACACGTGGACGCTGATGATCCTCGACGGCGGCCGCGTCGACTTCGGGCTCGACCGCGAACGGCACGGCGTCGGCGGCTCGGACACGGTGGCCCTGCTGCCGCCCGGGGTGGTGCATGACGGGCGGACCGTCACCGAGGCGGGCTTCCGCAAACGGGTGCTGTACCTCGACGCGTCCGTGCTCCCGCAGTCGCTGACCGGGGCCGCCGTCGACGCGCCCCTGCTGCTCGACGCCGCCCTGCGCGACCGGGTCCACGCACTGCACCGGGCGCTGGGCCCGCGGGAGTTGCCGGCCGGCGCGGTCGAGCGGCTGGAGGCGCAGTCGCGGCTCGCCTTCGTCCAGGAGCGGCTGCGCACGTGGCTGGAGGGGCGCCAGGTGGTCCCGTACGGGGCTCCGGGCCCGGACACGGCCGTACGACTGCGCGAGCTCCTCGACGCGCGGGTCCTCGGCGGGATCACCTTGGAGGAGGCTTCCGCGCTTCTGGGGCACGCCCATCCCACCCACCTGATCCGCAGCTTCCGGCAGGCGTTCGGGCTGCCTCCGCACGCCTACCTCACCGGACTGCGGGTCGCGAAGGCGCGGCGGCTGCTGCTGGCGGGGATGCGGCCGGCCGAGGCGGCGGTGGCGGCGGGTTTCTACGACCAGGCGCATCTGACGCGGCACTTCGGGCGGCACGTGGGGATCGGTCCGGGGCGGTTCGCCCGGTCCGGGCGCGTGTGAAGGGAAGTTGGCGGGTTCGTTGCCATCGCGTTGCCCGGTCTTCCGTTTTCTTTCGATTCGTCATATGACAGTTAGGAAGTTCATTACCCTCAGCCGATCCAGGAGGAAGGCCTTCATGCGCCTTCGTATGCTCGTCACCACCGCCGTGGCCACCGCCGCGCTCGCCGGAGCCCTCGTTCCGCAGGCCCAGGCCCAGGCCCCCGCGGCTCCCCGGGCGCCGAAGGAGGACCGTTCCTGCTCGCCGTACCTCTCGGTCGCCGGGTACTCGGACTCCCTCGACAAGACCCTCCTCGACGGGAAGCCGGTCGGCGGGCTCTCCGGGCTCGCAGTGGACCGGGACGGCACGATCGCCGCGATCTCCGACAAGTCGGCGCTGTACCGGCTGAAGGTGGGCCGCGGCGACACCCCGACGGCGACGGCCGCCGCGCGGCTCCCGCTGACCGACGGCGCGGGCAAGGTCCTCGACTCCGAGGGGATCGTCGTCGACCGTGACGGCACCTACCTGGTGACGGACGAGACCGCCCCGGCGATCCGGCGGCACGCCCGCACCGGCGAGGTGCTGGGCTCGCTGCCGATCCCGGCCGGGTTCAAGCTCGCGCCCGAGGGCCGGGCCACCGTCAACCAGACCTTCGAGTCGCTGACCCTGCTGCCCGGCGGGCACACCCTCGTCGCCGGCGTCGAGGGCGCACTGGCCGGCGACGGGAAGGACGCGCAGGGGCGGACGCTCCAGCGCATCCAGACCTGGGAACGCCGCGGCCGGGACGGGGAGTTCGTACTGGGACGGCAGTACGCGTACCCGGTGGACGCCGGACACGGGCTGGTGGAGCTCGCGCCGACGCGCGACGGCCGGCTGATCGTGCTGGAGCGCGGCTTCACACAGCAGTTCAAGATCACGGTGCGGCTGTACGTCGCCGACCCGCTGGGCGCCACGGACACCTCGAAGGTGGCGGCGCTGGCGCAGGGCCCGGGGCTGCGGACCGCGCGCAAGACGCCGATCGGGGACTTCGACGACTGCCCGACGCTGGGCGCCCCCTCGAAGCTGCCGCAGAACCACCCGCTGGTCGACAACGTCGAGGGCATGGTGGTCACGGACTACGACGGGCACGGACGGGTGCGGCTGCTGCTGACCAGCGACGACAACGAGCTGGCGCAGCAGATCACCCGGCTGTACCGGATGGACGTGAAGCTCCCGGCGCGGAGCTGGGAGCGCTAGCCAGGGGCTAGTCCGTCTCCTTCGCGGGGGAGACGATGCCGCGGGCGACGCCCAGGGCGACCAGGTCCTGGGGGCGGACGCGCAGTTGGTCCGCCGTCGCCGGGGCCGACTCCGGGGGCCGCTTGAGGATGGCCGCCGCCAGTTCGGGGGCGATCACCGAGAAGTAGCTGTCGGGGGTGACCCAGGTGTTGCCCGGCGCCGCCAGGGCGAGCGCGCCGCCCGAGCCGCCCTCGCCGATCAGGAGCGTGGTGACGGGGACCGCGGCCGAGGCGAGCGCCGCGAAGGCGTCGGCGATGGCGGCGCCCGCGCCCGCGTGTTCGGCGGCGGCGTCGTTGGCCGCGCCGGGGGTGTCCACGAGGGTGAGCACCGGGATCCCGAGCCGGTCCGCGAGCCGGACGACGCGGGCCGCCGTACGGTACCCGGCCGGGCGGGTGGCGGTGCCGCACTGGGCGGCGTAGGCCATGGCCCGGCCCTCCCGGAGCCCGAACCCGCACAGCATCCCGGGGTCGGTGCCGCCCGCCCGGTCACCGGAGAGGTGGAGGCGGAGCTCGAAGTAGGAGTCCAGGTACTGCTCCGCGCGCGGCCGGCCGGGGTGCCGGGCCTGCCGGACGGCGTCCCATCCCGTCGGGGGCAGCTCTACGCCGGCCAGCGCGGCCGGGGGTTCCACGGCCCCGGGGGAGCGGGGCGCGGCCAGCACCCGGAGCCAGGCCGCCAGGGTCGAGGGGAGCTGCGCGGCGGGCACGAGGGCGTCCACGTGCCCGGCGGCGTACTGCCCCTCGGCGGTGTAGGCGGCCGGATCCGCGTCCGGCGGCCGCACCCGGGACCCGGCGAACCCGACCTGCGCCCCGGGCAGCGCGAGGATCACGTCGGCCCCCGCTCCGAGGGTGGCCCAGCCGCCGCCGGTGGTGGGGTCGCGCAGCACGGCGATCTGGGGGAGGCCGGCGGCGCGGGTGAGGGCGGACTGGCGGGCCACGCGCTGCAGCTGGGTCAGCGCGAGCATGCCCTCCTGCATGCGGGAGCCGCCGGTGGCGATGAGGGACACCAGGGGGAGGCGGTGGGTGCGGGCGTGGGTGTAGGCCGCCTCCAGGCGGTCGCCGGTGCGGTGGCCGAGGGACCCGCCGAGGAATCCGAACTCGAAGGCGATCACGGTGGCTTCGTGGCCGCCGATGCGGGCGGTGCCGGTGACGACGGACTCGTCCTCGCCCGTCCGCTGCGCGGCGCGGGCGCGGGAGTCGTCGTAGCCGGCCCAGCCGAGGGGGCCGTCGGGGGCGGAGTGCCCCGGCGGGGCGGGGAGTTCGGTGAAGCTGCCGGGGTCGGTGGCGGAGGCGATGGCGGCGCGGGCCGAGGGGCGGGTCGTCACGCCGTCAGCGTACGGGCCCCGCCCTGGTGCGCGGCTCGTGCGGTGCGGGTGGCCGGGCCCTGCGGGGCGAAGTCCCCTACCTGTACCTGCCCTTCCACCGTTCCCCGGGCTGCGCCCGGACCCCTTTGCCGGGTGCGGCGCCGTTGCCGGGGGCTGGGTTGCCGCGCAGCGGCAAAATCCAGCCCCTGGCGTTTGAGGCGCGGGGCCCGGGGCGGAGCCCCGGGGAACGGGCGAAGGGCGGGTAGGGGACTTCGCCCCGCAGGGGCGCCCCGGTCCCCGCGCAGCGTCAGAGCGGGGCTTCCCACGTCAGGGTCGTGCCGCGGGTGCCCGATTCCGTGCGGCCGTCGTCGGAGACGGTGAGGCGGACCCGGCTGGGGACCGCGTCGACCTCGACGTCGATGGAGGTGACCTCCGCCCGGCGGTGGGCCGCGGCCAGGGCCCCGCGCAGGGCGGAGAGGAGGTCGCCCGCGACCGGATCGGGCAGCAGCGCGTCGACCGTGCCCGCGAAGTGCACCGACGGCTGGAAGCCGAACAGGACGGCCGCCCCGCCGGTCTCCCGCAGGACCCGCCCCCGGAAGGTGGTCGGGGCGTCCGTCGGCGGCTGCTGCAGGGCGAAGATGGCCGTGCGGACCTCCTGGATGGTGGAGTCGAGCTCGTCCACGGCCCGGCCCAGCTCCTCGCCGACCGTGTCCGTGTCCCCGGCCGGGGCCTTGTCGGAGCGCCGCCGGGTGCTCTCCAGCATCATCTCCGTCGCGAACAGCCTCTGGACCACCAGGTCGTGGAGGTCGCGGGCGATGCGGTCCCGGTCCTCGTAGACGGCCAGCTGCTCCCGGTCGTGCTGCGCGTCCGCCAGGACCAGGGCCAGCGCGGCCTGGGAGGCGAACTGCGAGGCCAGCAGCCGGTCGACCGCGTCGTAGGCGGGGCCGCCGCGTTCGCGCGGCAGGGCGAGCGTGCCGATGAGCTGCCCGCCGCTCTGCAGGGGCAGCATCATGCTGGGGCCGAAGCGCTCGCGCACGTGCGTGGTCATCCGGGGGTCCGTCGCCGAGTCCTCTATGAAGACCGGCTCGCCGCCCAGGAGCTGCTCCAGGACCGCCGAGCCCGGGGCGATGGCCGTGCCCACCAGGTCGCCGGGGTCCCCGTGCGTGGAGGCGGCCACGATCTCCATGCCGCCCTCGGGGGTGGGCTGGAGGACCACCCCGGCCGCGGCGTCGGCCAGCAGCCGGGCCCGTTCGGCGACGCACATCAGCGCGTCGGCCGCCGGCCGGCCCGCCAGCAGGGTGGTGGTCACGGCGGCCGCGCCCTCGATCCAGCGCTCCCGGCGGCGCGCGGTCTCGTACAGCCGGGCGTTGCCGATCGCTATGCCCGCCTGCGAGGCCAGGACGCGCACCAGTGCGAGGTCCTCGTCGGTGAACGGGCCGCCGCCCCGTTTGTCGGTGAGGTAGAGGTTGCCGAAGACCTCGGTGTGGACCCGGATGGGCACGCCGAGGAAGCCCTTCATCGCAGGGTGCCCCGGCGGGAAGCCGGCCGCGCGGGGGTCCTGGTTCAGGTCCTCCAGTACGAGCGGGCGCGGATCGGTGATGAGGGTGCCGAGCAGGCCGCAGCGGCCGTCCGGCAGGTGGGGGATCGCGGCCCGCTCGGCCTCGGTCATCCCGGAGGTGAACAGCTCGGTCGCCGGGGCGCTCGCCCCGGGCATCTCGGAACTGATCGCGGCGCGCGCCGTCCAGGGCGCGGGCGCGGCGAT